>DATBGR010000250.1:0-13197 GCA_036557905.1 Nitrososphaeraceae archaeon
ATTATTAGTTTGTCAGCTAAACGGACTTGCTATCATTTCAATCTTCTGAATGAGAATGCATATCTTTCAATACCTCATGTACTTTGTCTCTAAATAGAGTCAGACCAATTCTTCCTCTGTAAGGTTGACCTTTTGCAAATGACTTTGCTAAATTATTTACGAAAGCTATATCTGTCTTTGGAGGCATGGGAGGTTCAAATGGATCTACATAAGCTTCAATCAGAGTAGGATTGCTTTCATTCATTGCTTTACTAATTGTAGGTCTTACTTGATCAGGATCTTTTATAGAGTAACCTACCCCGCCGCATGCCTCAGCAAACTTTGCAAAATCTATAGGTGTAAATTCCACCGCAAACTCGGGATTTCCCAAAAAGGCCATCTGTTCCCATCTTATCATACCTAGAATATCATTCTTTATAACAAATACCTTGATTGGGAGATTGTACTGTACTGCTGTGGCAAATTCGCCCATTAGCATTGTAAATCCTCCATCACCGACAAAGGCTACCGATTGCCTGTCAGGAAATGCAATCTGTGCAGCAATAGCATATGGCAGTCCGCATGCCATTGAAGCTAGCGTGCCGGAAACAGAAAATTTCATTCCTTTTCGAAGATTGATATGTCGAGCAGCCCATGTGGTGATGGTACCACTATCAACAGAAATTATGGCATCATCTTGCAATTCATCAGATAATACATCAGTTAAGTATTGTGGTTTGATCGGTCTGTCTGTTCTGCTACTTCTTTCTTTTATTAACCTATTCCAGTCTTTCATTGCCTCTTGCTTAGTTTTTAAAAAATCAAGATTTGTTTTTTGATGTAACAATGGAATTAATGCTGAAAGTGTAAGTTTGGAGTCACCCACTAGTCCGATATCTACTGGATAACGTGCTCCAATTTTCTCTTGTCTAATATCAATCTGAATTCCTTTTGCCTGTTTTGGTTTCGGAAGATAATCTATGTAGGGAAATGACGTACCTATCATAAATAATGTATCAGCTTCAGTCATTGCATCACTGGCTGGTTCTGTTCCCAATAGACCGATGCCTCCTATACTATAGGGATTATCATCTGGGACTACAGCTTTGCCCAATAATGCCTTTACTATTGGTGCGCCTAGCTTTTGTGCGATAGTTACAAGCTCGTATTCGGCGTTAAGTGCTCCTTGCCCTGCAAGTATTACGACTCTTTCACCAGAATTCAGAAGATTTGCCGCCCTTTCAATCAACTTTCTGTCCGGCACGGTTAGCGGATTGTAGATATCAGATGTATGTCCAGCAACCTTATGTCTTGAATAATCACCTTTCAACTTTCTTTCTTGAACGTCTATAGGTATTGTTAAATGACTTACTCCTCTTTGCGAAAATGCAGTTCTGCATGCAAAGTCTACCGCCATCTCTGCTTGTTCCGGCACGTTGATCATACTATTGTAGACTGAAACATCTGAGAAAAGTTGTAATAAATTGACATCTTGTTGATAATTTGAATTCATCATATCAGAATATGTCGTTCCTGTGATTGCTATAACAGGAGTGTTGTCTAACTTTGCATCATACAAGCCATTCAATAAATGAATAGCACCGGGCCCAGAAGTTGCCACGCATGCACCAAGTCTTCCTGTATATTTTGCATAAGCACAGGCCATAAAAGCTGCTGACTCTTCATGACGAACTAGAACAAATTTAATCCTATCCTTGCGGCGCCTTAGAGCTTCCATGAAGCCATTTATTCCATCACCAGGTAAGCCAAAAATGACTTCGACTTTCCAATCAAGTAATGCTTCCGCAACAATATCAGCAGTTCGCATATTTTCATATTCACTCATATGTGTACAATATTCAAGTGCAGCATACAATATCTAGCTAGCAGATTATCGTTGTATACAAGCATCTCTGGGCGTTTTCATTGTAATTATTATTATAGTTACAATTACAGATTCCCTTCTAGCAGATATTCTATCTATAGTTATTCACAATCCTTCGCTTAACCTCAATCTTTGCTGTGCTTTAACCTTACATAATTCTTGCATTAAGGTATGGAATTGAAACCAGGCCGCATTTTTGTTGTGTGTATATCAATTGGAAACAATAGCAAGTACGAGTCATCAGTCAGTTAGTCAGCTAGTTAGTCATCAGCTGATCATTTACATGGCAGGAATTGCATTACAAATAATTTATAGACGACTTGGCGAAATGTTATCATCTTTATTATTTATAAGCTAAATATCATCTTTCTGTTGTCATTCATTTAGTTAGTCCGCCTCTTCTTTCTTTAACCATTCGTTTCCCTGTTTTTTGTAATGTTTTTTTACTGCAGCCCAAGCTGCTTTATGGGCTACTTGCTCCGCACTCTCTCTTTTTCCACCTCTTCTTTTTTCTGGATTTTGATATTGTTCGAGAGCGCTTGCATGTGTTTTTTTATAAATGTTTTGTGCATGTTCTGGTAAAGTATCGATTTGCTTTTTTGTTCTGGCAGATATCGGTTTATCCTTTTCCTTTCTTTCTAGTCTATTACCCACAGTTGCGATTTTGCTCGTGCTTTTGCTTCTTCCTTGCCCTTTGGACTTTGGCATTATCATCTAACATTATACAGTCTATCCTATAAAAGGGTCTTTTAAATTCTAAATTATGAATGTTGTAAGAGTGAATCTTACTTACAGATTGGATATTGTAATGCTACCGTATTTTTCCTTTACTTCTAGATCAGCAAGTGCGTCTATTACAGGTGAATCGTATCAACAAGCAGAGGTTCTATTTGCAGCAGCCTGCTTCTAATGGTCGAAACTCCCTATGTAATTTGACATTGGATTAACTTATTAATTTTGCGTAATGGTTGTAGCCATTTGCAACTGTCTACCTGTAGGCTTATCTGAATCACACTTTACAATAACAGTTCAATCTAAGTAGGCTTCTGAGTATGCTCAACAACTGCTGCTTAATGTATACGACGATCTCAATAGAAATTGTACATGTATCTAATTGTCGCAGTATGTAACTGAATGTTATTCAAGTAGCTCAGAGACTTTTTCTAGGCTTAATCTCTCCCTCATGTCTGTCAGCAGTACCGTTGAATTTTTCCATTTCTCTTTCCTTTTGTTGTTCTTCGACTTTTTCTTCTTGCTCGTCCTCCTCATCTTTGATGAATTTCTTGATCATTGCAACGTCAGGCTTGTAAATAAGATCCATAGTCCAATCACTCAAAATCTTTAGCTTCTTCCTCGAAGTAGGAAGGATAGCCAAGTAATATGTACGCCAAAGCCACCAAGCCATAAAACCATGAACTTTGATCCCGAATATGGTAGCAACGCCGGTTCTTTTTCCAATTTCTGCCATCATACCCTTTGTTTGGTAATCAAATTTAATTTTCTTGCTTTCGTTGCCATCTATAGAATATATAATATTCTTTGCCGCGACTTCTCCCTGCTTTATAGCATGTTGAGCAGTTGGTGGGTATGGTTTTTTCGTATGCGGATCAAAAATAGATGCACAATCACCAAGAGCAAATACATTTTCATAGCCTGGAATTTCCAGATAGTTGTTAGCCACGAGCCGATGTCCCTTATCATGTTCACATGCTAGATCTGCAATCAGTTTGGTTGGAGTTATGCCAGCTGCCCAAATTACTGTGTAACAAGGTATAGTTAAGCCGTTTTTCAACTTTACACTGCTTGGTGTTGCTGCAACAACATCGGTATTCATAATAAATTCTACTGCTTTATTTTTTAGTCGTTTCAATGCATACTCGCCCAATTCCTCATCTACTTGTTCTAATATTTTTTCCCCAGCATTGATGAGGATAACTCTAACATCTGACATGTAGATATTTTTGTAAAATCCTTTGATCGTGTGTCTCACGAAATCGTTTATCTCGCCAACAGTTTCAACACCATTGAATCCGCCGCCCACAATGACGAACGTCAGCAATTGTTTTGCCAGCTGCCTATTGTCTTTTTCAAGATTTGCTTGTTCTAGTAAACTAAGTATATGATTTCTGATAGAGATTGCATCCTCTATACTCTTCATAGTAAAGGAGTATTGCTCTACGTCTTTCATCCCAAAAAATTTAGTTTGACTTCCTAACGTAATAACTAGGTAGTCATATTCGAACTTTCGTTGATTCCATCCGTTTGGCTCAGACAGTCTTCCGATCGAATGCTTTGTTAAGACCTCTTTTTTGTTTAAATCTATTGATTCGACATTAGCTTCATAAAAATTAGCTTTATTGCAAAATGATCTAATCGGAGTAATTATATGTCTAGTCTCGATCATACCCGATGCAACTTCAGGTAACATTGGGGTAAAAAGTAGAAAGTTATCTCTACTTATCATAGTTATTTCTATATTGTCATTATTTTTGAACTTATTCTGTAGTCTTTTTAAGACCTGTACTCCAGCAAAACCACTTCCCAATATTACTATTCGTTTTGAGCTTTTGTGAGGGAATTCCTTTTCTTCCGCATTTAAATCGTTTTGTGATTTATTGCTTTCTAATATCATACCCTTATCACCCCATTATTTTTTCGACAGATTTTGTTAGTTTAATAAAAGGCTTGTTTGTCTTCCTCTTGGTCTGCGTGAATTAGCTTCTGGACCTTGATATCCTCCTTCCCATAAGTGTATATCACTATGGCAGACACCTGAGGATTTAACCTTAACAAGGACTTGAGAGCCCTTGGGTTTTGGTGTCTCCAACTGCCTTACTTGTAACGCCTCTTTTGCTGTAACTATCTGTGCAGCATTCATATTCAAATATAATATGGCCAATAAAGAATAAAAAAATGTTGCAATCATTTGCAATTATTTGGAATTAGGATTAGGATTAGGTTACAGTGACTCATCTATCAATAATATTAGAAATGAGTATTTGGTTAAAATTCAGATCATCACCGTAGTGTCGATGTATGCAGATTATGGACTTGTGAAAAACAAGCACAAGTACAAACTTCGGCATCGATATCTGCACAATTCCTATGAAATATGTTATGATAATCTTGGAATTAAGAGACTTGACACTTTTACTCAATTAATTGTGACTATAAATGTCAAAACTCATTATGTGATGAGAATGGTCACAATTTCTTGTGATTTAACATCAAGAATGAATATATTAAAATTATTTTAGAACAGCACAAAAATGTCTAGTTCTGATTTCTTGAATCATCTAGGCTTATAATAATGACCATTTAAGTAAAATGTGATTATTTATGTCATTAAAAGGTATTATACTTGCTAATTAGAATCAAATAATTTTACTCTTGGGTTATTTTCTTTTATTTTTTGCCTTAAAATTAGTAATTGAATCAATATAGATATTAAATAGATCTGGTCTTTATATATTTTGAAGACTTGATTTTAATAGTCGACGATGATTATGATATAGCATCGCTAGTTAAAATTAGTCTCGAGAAAGCAGGACTTTTCGTTTCCTCATTTACAGACCCGTTGTTAGCTTTAGAAAAGTTTAGGTCTGATCCTAGTATTTATAATCTTGTTATATCGGATATTAGAATGCCTCATATGAATGGCTATGAATTTGTCCAGCAAGTGAAGAAATTAAAACCTAATTTGAAGATTATCCTTATGAGTGCTTTTGAATTTAGTGACTTAGAAATTTCCTCAGAAATAGATGACTTTCTGGAAAAACCTATTTCATTACGTAGGCTAAATGAAATAGTACTTAGATATGTAGAAGTGCCTACTTTGAGCCGAAAAAGTTATGATTGTGCAGACGAAACTAAACTCGCAAATGACTATTAGGTTCCCTAGCTTTGATCTAATGTACGATTCTGCCAATATACAGTCAAAATAAAAATAAATCTCATGCCACAGTACCTAATCTATCCTTGTTACCATTAATCTTATTATGAGGTATTCGACTAAATGAACCTATTATTTCTGCATGTTCATCTATGATAGCATCATGATTTGCAAACATACGATACCTGTGATAATCATACGGAAATTTATCTACCGTGGAATTGCGATATGGGCAAAAATAAGATCCTTCGATTGGTCTTTGATGCCACCATTTTTCTAGTTCAACAGCTTCGTCAAAATGCTTATTTTGGTATAGGAATGGAGCACAGTCTGCTACGATGCGTACATGTTTATCGTGTCTTTCATTTGTTCTTTGCACCAAATCCTCTATTAATTTATCGAAAGGATTCAGATCCTTAGTCAATGCTGCAACATAGTAAGATGATAGATTGATAATCAATAGATTATCATTTTTAGTATTATCATCAAAATTAATTATCCTTGATTGGATTTTTCTCAGATGTTCCTCATTACGAGAGTGTATACTAGCATAAACGCATAATTGTCTTCTTTTTAGTCCCTCATTGATATAACTTGCAATTAAAGAATCTCGATAATCCTCAGTGACGTACAGAACAGCAATATGCCCTTTATTGGGAGGATTTTCAATCATATCGTTGTATTTATTGCTTATCCGTGGTTGTGATTTCAGTAATGAACGACTAATTATTTCCTTACGATCTGTATTCAATGAAACATCGCTAGCTTGATAAGCATTAACGACAGTTAATGGAATATCACGACTGACTGTAGGAGGCATGATTTCATAATCTAAAAATGCTTTTGTTAATCCAAGTCTAAAGAATTGACTTGTACTAATAAATACTCTAGCTCCGATTTTCCGGTTATTCATAGCATTATTAACGAAACTTACCAAACTGGTTCTAATTTTTGCTTTGTCCAATACATACTTTGTCTGGATGCCGTCCTCACTATCTTCACCACTGCAATTATAGGAAATGTCGCGAGTATTGTTAGGAAGATAATATTCGGAAGATTTTGCAATATATAGATCTCCTTTGCTTTGGAGATTATTTATCTCATTGTAAGAAATGTTGTATTTTCTATGTAGTTTTTCTATAATTTCCTTTTTGGTTCTATCATCACTGAGGATAACCAGAGTTGGTTCATTATTTTCAAAGCCAATTTTTAGAAAATGTGCAGCATCTTCAATCTCTATATCTCTAGTACTGTAAACTGCGAAGAAATGATTGTCTATTTCAGACACCCTATAATTCAAAGTAATAATTTGTATAACAAATGATATAAAGGCTTCAGGTTATTATACATAATTTTTGTCTACTTCTTGTTTCTGAATTTAAGAATTAATATCAGAATAACACATAATGATATGGATAAGAAAAGATTCTACAGTATATTGAGTTGTCAATTTATAATAATATCCTAGAAATCAATTCAAATGAATAATTGGCACATTACAACAAAGACGAAAAGGTGGTTTTATTACAAAAATCCACTGTTTCATTATCATATTGTGATTTTGTTTAGATCTATCCAATGTTTGCTATATTCTCGTGATTCAAAACTATCTTGATTATCTTGAATTTGATCTGATCTGCTTTCTTATAATAGCGATGACGATATGATCATTTCCTTTTTTATGCCTGTTATCATAACACTTCAAGTTGACTGCATAATTCCTATAGTAAGGCAACCCATAATCAAAGTATCTTATTTTCGGAATTACGATATGCGATGTGATTTCCTATACAGACCACGTGTTTTTCTGCATACCTTTTCCTCTTTTCTTTGAAGTGATAAGAGGCATGGTTCCATTCTTCTAGTGTATTATTTTTCTCATTTTTGTTACCAGCTTCATTAGAACTAGACCCAAACGCGGAATATAATGATGTAGACATGGTCTTGTGAATTGCTTGTACATGGTTTCTAATTTCATTCTGATCTGCGAAGATTTCAAAACACGACTGACGTTAATATAATTTTTCATAAGGTGCATTTATATCATGAGCGAGAAGATCGGGCAAATTTACATATACTATTCCGCAGCTACCACACTTGTGTGACTCATCGGATTTTCTAGTTATCAAGTGCTGACAAAATTATTTGTCGAATTATTAAGGAATACATCTATTTTATATACTACTGCTTTATTCTATATTGCGAATAGTTGTCCACATGTATAGTAACGGCCTCAACTAAAAGGATACATTTCTTGCTACTGTAATAAAACTGATTTTAGATAAATTAAGTCACATAGCTTAATGTCAGGATCTTTTCACTAAATGAAGTTTGTATTTTTATAAAAGTAATGATGGCCTACCACCAAAACTGCAAATCCAAAATGAATAAATAATAATATTGAAGTTACAAAAGTAGTGCTATAGCTTTATGAATAGATGACCCGAGCTCAATTCCTTAATCGATGTTTTTTTATGATAGTATATGCCGCCTAGAATCAAATCTCATTATTTTTGTCCATTTTTTCTGATCATATTACGGATAATCAAACTAACTGATACCATTTATAATGGCTACGAATTTGTGGTAGATTATCAGATCATATTATGTCATATTATGTCATATTATATCATATTATCATTTTATCGCCGTGCGAAAGGAACTTTGTGAGCCTAGAATAGACAGACAATTATTTAGGGGTCATCCATCCAACATATTTTTTATTTCTTTTACCAACTCATCTAAATCTATCGGTTTTGAGATGAAGCATTTGGTATGACGCAATATTTCATTTGGTGGCATCTTTAGGGTATTGTATAGTTCAGACGCTGTCATGAAGCATGCCTTTACCTTGTTGTCTAATTTCCATATTTCTTTATACAAATCATATCCATTTATTTGAGGCATATTTATATCGAGTATTACTAGAGAATAGTAATTAGGCCTAAAGTTAGAGAGTGCTAACGCGGGATCATTAAATGCATCTACTTGTACCCTTCATCTTCTAGACACATACTTAGAACTAAAGTGTTATCAGCTTCATTATCGACAAGCAGTATTCTTACACCTGCTGTATTGTCAAGATTGGCTGTCAATATTACGATTTCTATATACAGTATCCACAGTACTCATATAATCTAATATATTTATTGTAGGTATCACGAACTCAATACTTCCTTTATTCTTTTTACTAGCTCGTCTATATCAATAGGCTTTTGGATAAAGCAGTCCTCATATAATTTTCCTTCATCATCTTCGTTCTTAGCATTCAAATTGCTCTGAAATCCCTTTTTGATCTCTCCGTGATACACATCAAAGGCCGTGACAAAGCATACCTTAACTTTATCATCTATCTTCATTATCTCTTGGTATAGCTCAGATCCGCTCATTTTTGGCATTTTATAGTCTATTAGTGCAAAAGCATACCAATCACTTCTGAATTCTGATAGTGCTTGTAAGGGATCGTTAAACGTGTCAACTTTAAAACCATGATCTTGAAGGCCCATTGCATAAACTGTTGTTATATCAAATTCATCGTCTACTAATAGTATCCTCTTGCTAGCATGATCATTTTTAACGATATTATTGTTAACCATAACTCTAATGGTCTAGTCTCTCTCGATGAGAAGGGATCTTAAAGGTAAAGGTAGCTCCGCCTTTTCCATCACCGTTATATTCGTCTAAAGAGTGATTGTTCGAGGCCCAAATTCTGCCTCCATGAGCTTCCACAATGCTCTTTGAGATAAATAATCCGAGTCCAGTGCCTGTATTAGACTTTGCAACAAATTTCGTAAAAAGTCTTGGCATAATCTCAGGATCAATTCCAGACCCAGTGTCCGTTATATTTACTAAAACATTGTCATTTCCTTCTTCTAGTTCAGCTTGTATCGTTATACTACCGTGAGTTGTAAATTTAGTAGCATTACCCACCAAGTTCGAAATAACTTGGGTTAAACGATTTTTATCCCCTTCTATAAGAATAATCTCATTTTCTTTTTCCTGTATCAACTTTACATTACTATCAAATCTTTCAAGTTCACTTCTGTAGTCGTTAGATACATCTGAAATAACCTGATTGAGATTGAACCTCTCTATATTGAGTATCAATGATCCGCTTTCGATTCTGGTAACATCCAATATGTCGCTCGTTAATCGTTGGAGTCTTGAGGCATTTCTGGATATCGCCTGAATCATTTCATCCCTTTTTTCAGGATGTCGTTGTATTAGCTTGGAGTAACCTAGGATTGCCTGAGTAGGCGTCTTCATTTCATGACTAGCTATATTGATAAATTCATTTTGCATTTTATCATGGATTTTCAACCTATTGTTAGCTAGTGCAAGCTGTTGGTTTGAGTTTGCAAGAGAATCGTTTGCTGTTTTTAGCTCCCCAGTTCTTGCTTTTACAATAATCTCCAATCTCCTATTCCATGAAAATACAAGAAACGCGATGATAAAGGCTACTCCTCCTATTATCGCTACTACAAGTATTGTGAAGTATTGCTGCTGAACAATTAGAGAGCCTACGTCACTCGCAAGATTATGTTGTGCGCTAACATACAAGATAAGAAACTCCTTACCATTTACTTCTACAGGCTGGTATGCAATAGTATTCATTTTACCGTTGATAGGAATATCTGAGAAACCTGTATTTCCCTTTAATGAATTACTTGTCAAGTTGTTTAGGAGGTCCTTTGATTTAGAAGTATGTACTACAGATGAGAGCATAGCCTGAAATTTACTGCCTAAAACATTTTCTCCTACATATTGCTGGGCACCGGTAGCATATAAAATAGTCCCATTTTTGTCCAGTAGTGCTATGGTACTATTAAATTGTGGAAATAATTGGTTGTTTAAGAAATTGCCCAAGCTTTCGAGTCTGATCGATGCAACAACTACGCCGGTAAATATTCCGTTATTGCCTTCTGTGCCTGTCATATTGAAGACTGGATAAGATATGAATAATCTTGGAACCTTGTCATTTGATTCTATCAAACTGCTGTAAAATGCTGTGTGGGTTTCCTTTGGAACTGAAAAGTACTCTCTGTAACTTAGATCTTTTCCCTTGTATTTTTGATATGCACTTGAATTAATATTGCTTATCCAATTGATTCTGCCATCTTTATTTAGCCACATATAAAAATCAGTGATATCACTTGATGAGTGCTGTCTATTATCTATAATAACGTGAGCTCTTTCATATTCATTGTTATGAATCGCTGGGGCATCGACTAGTGTTTTTAAGAGAGCTCCAATTGCTTCTAATTTGTTTGCCAATATTTGTGAAACGTCATGTACTTGAATTCTAGTATTTGATCTTGCTTCTTGTGAAGCGATATCGACAATCTTATTAGAGGTGAAAGTAGAATATTGATATGATACAACGGATATAACTAATACGACTGCTATAACACCGGCTAAAATAATTACATTAGCTTTGTCAGTGTGCCAGTTTAAGTCGGGACACCTTCTCTATTCACACGGTTAGTAGTATTTAGATAAATTATTTTCTCAGCCAATATTCTTTACTTAGTCCATTTTATTAAAAGATCTCCATTTGGTATAAATTTCTGGATCAATTATTATGATTGTAATGAATAAATCTTCCAAATATCCTTATTATAAAGTAGTAAGTGACGATAAAGCATACTTTCAGTTCGAATAAGTAAATTTCAGCATCTCTATAAAAATGAAACGGTATCATTTTGGTCATATTAATATCATATTAATATCAATAACTAACATACCACAGGAGATCAGATTCATTCAAAGTAGTGAACTGCCTTGTAAAAATTAACGAATGAATCAACAAGATAAAGATGAAATTTATTTTTCATATTCCGGCTTACTATATGCTACACTATCAAAATGCACTCTCATGAGCCAGCAGAATTTTTTGACATTTTACTTCACAATGATCTAACATTTTATCTGTTGTTTATATATCGATTCACCTTTTAGTTCATCTATAGAAGAGTTTTTATTGCTACAATCTTGTTGGAATTAGTCTTAGCTGCCTGTATATGCAGCACTTGACAGTTTTGTCTGGAATTTTGCATGCTGTAAAATGCCATGCTGCTTCAAGTCCTAGTAGAGTTGTTACAAACCCGATTGCCGGGTATATCAGATATTCAAACACGAAATTGAATTGCTTATAAGTGCCTAATTTAGTTTAGTGATCAACAATACTGATAAATAATAAACGTTGCTTAGGCACAGAATTTAGCTTAAGTTCAGTTGGTTGGTTGATTTTTACCAATTGTCCCAAAGACCTCTTGATATAATACCTAGGAAATCATATGATTAATAGAGATAGTGATGAATAGTATAACTCTCACTTTGAATAAGAAATATAAGTAATTTGTGAAAATTAATATGTATATTTATGCAGCTTAACTGAGAATGCAATAGATTCACAAGATCAATTTTGAAAGAAAAACTATTTGTAGGATACGCATTGCATGTTTAATAGGCAGGATTATGGAAGCTTCTGACTTGAGAGAATTGTTTACCTATAATCACATAGTAAGACAAAACTACATCGATTTATTTAAAAAGAGTTTATCGTGGGAAGATTTGGTCAAGAATCACGAAACTGGATGGCTATCTTTGAAAGATACTTTACTTCATATAATTTGGATTGAGGATTCGTGGGTTAATTATACCATTCACGGTTTAGAAGATCCAAACAGACCATTTCCATATTCAAATTACACATCATGGAGTTCAATCGAAAACTATAACTCTGGTACCATAAGCACAGTTAGTAACTACTTGTCATTACTTAATCCAGATGATCTTGACAGATTGGTTTCAAGAATTAATGTTGATGGAATTAAAAGAAATACGAGAGTAAAAGACGTGTTAATTCATGTCGTGGCTGAAGAACTTCATCATAGAGGAGAAATAATTGCAATTCTATGGCAGACTAACATTCGTCCGCCAGATATGGGCTGGCTTTCCATAATGAAAAAGACAGATCCTATATGGATATTGGACTAAGTATGTCATTTAACAAAATAATATTTCTTTGATTTGGACTTAATCTACCAGATTTTCTTACTATTTCTCTCTTTGGATTAGCATATTTCTTTATGTTATAAATTAATAATCCTATTGCTCCTAATTGCCGGTACGTATTATAGTTTAATATATTGAGGCTACTTATAGTTATATTCTGTCGGTACTGATACTAAGTACTCGACAAAGGTATTTTTAACTAGTTATCATAGGTTTGTAAATCCTTAACATGGTAATCATGCGTATTCTTGTTAATCGATTCTACTTTGTAAAATACCGCTTCATCGATGGTTATACATCCATCTTTTTCTAAATTGTCGGCATACAATATGACACGATTATTCAACTCTAGATGAAACCCATTAACTGATCCAACTAATTTGAATTCGTGATCCCTATGCTGACCTTCTATTATAAACTTCAT
>DATBGR010000251.1:0-6425 GCA_036557905.1 Nitrososphaeraceae archaeon
TTAGGTGAGCCCTTTATTGCATTTGCCACACCTTCATTACCAGGAGCACCTACACCCACAGGCCATTGGACTGATTTGGAGGCTCCGATAGTTTGATTAAATTCGGGACTTGACTTGGATAGAAAGTTTGTCCATACATAAGTTGTACCTGATCCGTCCGATCTATGGACTGTTACGATATTAGCATCTGGAAGTTTCTTGTCTGGATTTAAGGATTGAATTTGTGGATCATTCCACTTCTTGATTTTTCCTTTAAAGATATCTGCGAGTACTGGACCAGTGAGCTTCAGTCCTTTCCCAATTCCTGGAATATTATAGGCTGCTACTACTGAACCAATTGTTTCCGGTATATGCACCGCGTCAGTAGCCTTTGCTCTTTCTCCAGCCGATAGTGGAGCATCCGAAGCACCAAAATCTACCGTTTTAGCAGTAAACTGTTTGACACCTCCACCGCTACCTATTGATTGATAATTAATATTCACATCTGGCTTTACTTTCTGGTACTCGACTCGCCATGTATCAATTAATGGGAAGGGAAAAGTTGCACCTGCACCAGTAATGCTTGTTTGACCTGGTGTCTGCATCTGCTTTGGAAGAAGCTGAGCAAACGACCGTTGAGACATACTCATTGTCACAACTCCAGTAAGAAGCAATGAAGTCATCACTACAATTACAAGAGAGTTCTTGACGAATTTTGACATAATTTTTGATATGATATAGTTAGATATCATGGTTCTGGATAGAGTTCACATAGACCTATGTAGAACTATGGATTTATTGTAATTTCGTTTCATACTACAAATTTCTATAGGTTCAAATACAATCCACAGATTTTTGATGAATGAATTAATTAATAAGTACGTATTTTGATAATAAGAACGGGTTGTCTTTCGGCGTAGATGTCCTCGGAGCATTGTCCGAGAAACTGAAAAGCCAAAATAAAGATACTATGGATTTATTCAAAAATTTTTCAGAATTATATGAACGATACAAGAATGAAAAAATGGATGAAAAAGAAGTCATATCTAATTTTCTCACTTATCTCATTTCATTTTCGGCCTCGAATTTTCTTATGATTCGAGTTCTTTTGGAATTGAAAACATCTATTCAAAAGGGAACGTCTATTAAAGATTCCACAGGCGGAGAAATGATGCCTGGTTCTACCTCCGGCGCCACTCCCAGCTCAGCATTTGGGATTGGAGGCTTCATAGATACTGGTGGCAATGCCGGACAAACTAAATTAAGTCAGGATAAGGAGTATAAGGAAGATCAGTACACGCTACCCAAGCCGCAACACGGCAATATTCGCGCTAAAGAATCTACTAGAACTGTGAAGACAAATTTAGTAAATTATAAAATCTGTGGTGCGTGCGACACCCAGATTGCAATAAATGCCAAGTTCTGCAGCAGTTGTGGACGCAGACTATAACGGGGATTGGATGTTGTGTACTAGGTTAGTACAGGAAAACAAATTACGTTCTACCATCAAGATCTTGCATACGTCAATACTATTCGGTTACGGACAATACATGTAATATAATGCTGGATTTGTGTGGCCTAGTTTAGGTCTAGTCTACTTTTGAGATCTTTGAATCTGTTTCGTATCGTTACTTCAGTTACGCCAGCTGCTTCAGCAATGTCTATTTGCGTAATATTCTCACCAAAATTCTTGGAAGACAAATATAATATGGAACCTGCCAGTCCCATCGGATCCTTGCCAGCAGATATGCCACTTTTAGTAACATGGTTCATAATATTCATGGCATGTCTCTTTGTTTTCTCACTTAGTCTCGTCCTATTAGCTACTTTTGCAATACATTTCATCGGATCTACCATAGGTACTCTAAGATCCAGCTCCAAAATTAGCAGTCTCGTAGTTCTTGCTAACTCTTTGCGTTTAATATTGTTTAGAACCGCAATATCATTTAGTGTCCGTGACGTCCCCATTTCTCTGCAGGCGATATAAACTGATGCGGCCAGTACTGAGGGTATAGTTCTTCCACGTACCAGTCCTCGCTCTTGAGCTTTCCTATAAATATAAGCAGTCTTTTCCACTATTGCGTTTGACAATGCAAGTTTGTCTTTGACTCTTTCAAGCACACTAAATGCGTGACGCAAATTTCGATCTGAAGGAGAATAAGCTTGAGTTCTGAAATCCCAAGCCCGCAACCTATCCATGGTTGAACGAACAGAAGATTCTAACCCACGGCCGCTTGCGTCCTTATCTGCCCGTCCAATTACGGTGGCAAGTCCCATATCATGCCTTGCCAAGGAGATAGGCATTCCAGCCCTGCTTCTTGTCTTTGCCTCGTCGACATTGAATGCTCGCCATTCGGCACGATTTTCCTGAGCATTCTCTAAAATAACCATTCCACAATTGCTACAAATGATTTCTCCAGACTCGGGATCGGTTACGGTTTTACCATCTTTATTACACACCTTACATATCGTCGAATTTTTCATCATATTTAAGAATAAGTAGTATTATTATGATATTTCAGTTATATAAATATTATAAAAGGTCTCATCCTGATTCCGAATAAGGCGTGAGAATCAGTACGATTTTCGAATAACATGCACATTTCCAAATTACTCATGGCGCTTCCAATTTTTAAAATTAGTTTATTGATATTCTATTCTATTTACTTTTGCTTTATAATGTAATGAATTAGTCTTTCTAGATTGCTCAATTACTTGTACAACATTACAACGCAAATAGAATTTTCCTTAGGACTGGCTTAAGTCGCTCAGAGCGAGTCTTAAGTAAGTCATATTACGAGGAATTAAAAGACCCTGGATAGACATCAGAGTTTAAATGTGTCATGATTAATGCAAAACCGCAACGAGTATCCATACTATCAAGCTCGATTAGGCTGGCACAATCTGCCCTGTGGAGTCTATGACTTAATTACTGCGGCCTGTTAAAACCCGGTCTCTGACCTCAGATAGGATATCCTCCAGAGCAAGATAGATATCCAAGCAATCCACGAGTTTTTCGTCCATTTCAGTCTTTGTTATCTCTCTATAATTTGTGCGTCCTGTGCTATCATAAGATATTAATTGAATCCTATCTTCATTTGCAAAATTCAATTTTGCAAGATATCCCTTCGATATGTCAAGATTCGAATGGGAAAGCCAATTTCCGAATCCTACGATCTCTTTCAGTTCATTAACAAGCTTTGAGTATTCCTGGTCTAGATCTGGATAATTATGATTTAGAATTTCTTCAAGTATATGAATAGTTTCAATTGAAATCGAAGATCTGCCGTTCAAGAAAAGTGATATGAATTGCTTGCGTTTGTCTTCGCTACCACCATCAGAACAAAAATGGTGTGATATAATTTCTTTAATTATTCCATCGATTGAAACCAGATTAACGAAAAGTGCTCCTCGGATATTAACGTCGTACTCAACAAGTTTTGCTAGTGGTTCGTTAGGATTTTCGCTGCCCCTATTCGAATTCGACAATTAATTATTTATCATATATATGGACCATAAATAATTACTGTAGCCAGCAATATTGTCTTTCTGGGAATTCTTTTCGGTAGAATTTATTTTTTTATGGAATTCGGATGAATATCTCATTCAAATTTCGATACTCTATTGAAGTATCACAATAACTAAAACAAAGATGGTAATACAGAAGATGACTCGTTCTTACAAAACAGATAACAATTTACTCATCATTATAACAATAATGACTAATACAGCCCATTTGCATATAAAAAATAACATACTAAGACCTCATTCATCAAATACTTTATACAATGAAACCTTTAGCAAAGATTATTATTTTGACTCTTAATTTTAGAATTAGTATAGCGAAGTTAGCCCAGCCTGGTTAAGGTACGAGCTTCCCAAGCTCGGGATCGCGGGTTCAAATCCCGCACTTCGCAAGTCTTGTATATTAAAATAATTGATCCTGACCTTGTACTATCCTTATAAGTGGCAATTTGTATAATGTTAGATCTAGTGATCAGACTACGCCAAAAATTATTACTAGGTTTAAGCCGAGTTCGTACTAGTATATAGATCGATGTGCCGATTTTTTTGAGCAACAGCATGTTCGTTCATACTCCGGCTGAATCCAATACTTAATTTTCAAAGTTTGTACCCTATGTGCAGGCAATTAATCGGAATCCGAAAAGATTTGCATCTAAAATGTCTATATAGTGAAGTACGAACTATTTAGAACTATGTGAACGACTGGCATAACATGTTTATCTGTGCTCACCTTACATACTTTATTGAGCTCTTACGATCCCGGCTCTAAAAACAATGAAGTACGTAAAATACAGTTTACTGGTAGATCCACCTACATCTTATCACTACCAAAAAAGTGGTTAACCGAAATGCATCTGAAGGCTGGAGATCCAGTAGTAATTATACGCGAGGCAAACAATTCTTTATCTATATTACCGGAGCCCAGGAGAGGAAGGACGTCTGCCTCAGGTGGTTCTTCAGATGAAGTTACGGCCCTAGTGCTTCCGAATGAAGATTCTGCTTCTTTGAAACGCAAAGTTGTGTCTATTTATCTAGCTGGTTATAGCGTCATTCATTTAAAATCTAAAATTGGAAGAATCAATCCAATTCAGAGGGATGCCATAAGGGAAGTTATCCGCAGAAATCTGGTAGGAACTGAAATAATTGCTGATGCTTCAGATATTATCACAATTCAGATTTTAATTAGTATTCCAGAGCTATCTGTCAATACAGCGGTTAGACGAATGTTTCTAATAGCCTCTTCCATGCATAGGGATGCCCTTTCTTCGCTAGCTGAATTGAATCACGAAATAGCACAAGGGGTAATAAAATCAGACGACGAGGTTGACAGATTCAGTCTTTATATTCTAAGAAATTTGGTGATAGCAACCCAAAACGAACGAATACTTCGTGAAATAGGACTAAAGAAACCATCAGATTGTTTAAGTTATAGGGTCACTGTCAAGAGTATCGAGAGAATAGCAGATCATGCATATGGGATTGCAGATAGCTGCCTCAAGATCAAAGAAAAAATACCGATAGAAATATTTCGTAAAATAGAAAAAATGAGTGAGATTTCACTAACGGCTCTAAATGATGCGGTTGAGGCTTTTTTGCGAAGAGACTACACACTTGCAGACAAGACTGTAGACAGAGCAAAAAGCTTGCGCGTATTGGAAAATGATATAACAATGCTGTTAGAGAAAGAAGAGGAGAAGAAGACTATTCGCAATCCACTCAGCAATATCAACATCAGGCTTATATTAGAGGATATAAGACGAACGGCTGAACATTCGAGTGATATTGCGGAAGCTGCCATGAATCAGACAATAGACGAAATTATAGAGAAGAGCTCGTCTACATCGGCTCCGCCGGTATTGGAGGAAGTTCCTAATAATGTACCTACTGTGTAAATAATGGGGAGTCTGGGTTTGCGAATTAATTTCATAAGATCGACCCTCAACTCTGATTATTTTTAAGAAAAAAATGAAGAAAGTACAGTAAATAATCTTTAGATGCATATCGAACGCACTTAGCCTATTTTTATTTGGCGTCACTGTTAACACTAAGTAGTACGATAAGATAGCACTAATCGAATACGGTCACCACTCGATTGGACACTTTTTTTTATTTGTGTGAACTATACATAAACTGCTCAATAGCAACAAGTAGTACGCTAGCATGTATTAAAAATTACAGAAGAACAAGAATTCTAATAAGTCATCATATCTAAATTTGTTGTGCTAAAGATCACGCTAAACTACGATAGCGGGACGATAATAATCTCAGGTGTAGGCCATATCCCATATTCCACATACGATTCTAGGTCTGGAGTTTTCAGAGCTCAAGCCTTGTACTATCAAAATATTTTAGATTATTTGACACAGAGTGAATTGTCTTATGAGGACCGAGTCCTAGATCTAATCCCATCTCCACAAATCTTAATGGATCCAAATTTGGCACACCAGAATCGTATATCACTTAGAGACTATCAAACACATGCACTTGAAAGTTGGCTTAGAGCTAAAAAGAGGGGCTGCGTAGTGTTACCAACAGGGTCAGGCAAGACCATAATCGGGATAAAAGCACTGGAAAAAGTAAATGCCTCATCGCTCATAGTAGTCCCTACAATCGATTTAATGGATCAATGGACCTCAGTACTTTCAAAATTTTTTGCTTATTCTGACGCAATCAAAATTGGAAATCTAGGAGGAGGATCAGACAATATTGAAGTGATAACTGTTTCAACATATGATTCAGCATATCTAAGGGCAGCCAGTTTTGGTAATAGATTTGCTTTGGTAATATTCGATGAAGTCCACCATCTGGCCGCACCAGGTTACAGATCAATAGCTGAACAACTTGCTTCACCGTTTCGATTGGGACTGACGGCCACAATTGAAAGAGAAGACGATTTGCACAAAGAATTGCCAAGACTTGTT
>DATBGR010000252.1:0-5935 GCA_036557905.1 Nitrososphaeraceae archaeon
ACACTTATTTCTTTTTATGTCCATAATCCCATGTGGAATAATAATCCGGAGTAATTTCCAAAATAACTGATTCTCCATTTTTCACATTGGTCATTAAGGATGTTGCCATAGGATGTGCCAAACTTCCCAGATATCTGACCATTATCTTTTCAGCCAATGGGATATTTTCAGAGATATTTTCAAGTATTCCTACCTTCCCCTTTCCTCTAACTCCCTTATATGGCTGATTCGGATCGTCCACGCAGTAATAAATGAAATCCCTAGAGTTTATGTTTTCTATCTTTTTCGACGTCCTTGAAGTCTCGATATAAAATTTTTTGTTTGCTGCATCAAAATAATACCATGTAGGGTGTATAATTGGCTCTCCTTTTTCGTCGAGAGTAGCTATATGAATATTAAGCTTGCTATTGGTCAAAAAACTTATAATTTCATCCTCGGTTAGAGTAGCGCCCATTCCTGGATTAGCATTCATGATTTTCATATCTTATTTGCAGTTAGAGGACATTATATATTTGTGATTGTACTGTTATCAAAACAACAAAAATCAGAAATAAAACCACGTTCTGCATTCGCTATTTCACTACTCTTGAACTAAGATCTCTATTTTGATGATTCCAGACGTATTTGATGAAACTAAGCTTTGATTTACGACATGCGAGTGCTATATGACCGTTTGAAAACAAACAAATACATTGTAAATTATAGGCAGTTAAACAGAAGTGTCACGTAATACAACAATTTCAACAAAAATAAAGGACTACTATTCATCCATGAACAGTATAGTTGTTATGCCTGATTTCTTTTTGGATAGAATTATTCGATTAAAATCCAAAGAAGAATTTTTTAATGGATTGGCTGAGAAGGCAAAATTCGGAGGTGGTAGTTTACGAGGTATTCCTACCAAAGATCTCAAGGGCGGAAATGCAGTGAATATTACATATAGCCTTGCAAGGTTGGGAGCTAATGTTGTATTATTTACTATCGGGGATGAAATCGCCTCTGCTGTTCTTCACCAAACCTTTTTGGAGTTCAAGAACAATGTAGATCTTTTTATAGCACCTGGGAATCACGGTCACACGACATCCTTGGAATTTCTGAGTGGAGAAGATATCAAATTCAATTTGATGGTGAGCGACGTTGGCGATAATGCAGATTTTGGGCCTGAAAAAGTTAATTCCGAGGAACATCTTAAGAAATTAGGTAATGCAGATGCGACTATAATTGCAAATTGGGGTAGCAATCTGAAGGGAACTCAGTTAACAGAGTACGTATTTGAGAATTCATCAAAAGCTCTTCACTTTATAGACCCGGCCGATGTAGAATCTAGAAAGGAAGACTTTCGAAGATGTTTAGAATCAATTTCAGATATTACAGACGTCCTAAGTATAAACGAAAATGAGTGTAACTCTTTAGGATCTGCTCTTAGTTTGGGTACCCTAATTCCAGAAAGTTACGATCCCGAGCAAGTGAAGAGTGCAGCAAAGATAATCGCAGAAAATGTTAGAATTAGCACTGATCTACATACACGAAAAGGCTCAGCATGGTCTAACGGTAAAGAGGCGGAATTCGTTCATTCCATCCGGGTTGAAGCTAAAACGCTGACAGGTGCTGGCGATGTTTGGGATGCTGCTGATATTATAGGGTATATGGCAGGTTTAGATGCAAAGGAAAGATTAGTTTTCTCAAACTCTAGTGTTTCGTTATATGTTAGAAGTGCATCCGCAGTACCCCCAAAATTGGATGAAGTATTTGATATGCTAGAAAGAATTGGCGCGTAACATTTTTGCAAGCCTAACGCATAGAGAGAAAACTAATCTAATTATTTGGACCGAAAATTTCACGTAATGGAGTGATACAAGAACGGAGATCAGAATCCAGCCTTCTTTGAAACAGTTTTGTAAGTAAATGCAAGATCTTATATGAAGCAATCATTGCATCTACCTTTTCTCTTGTAGTTACCGCATTACTTTCGAGTATAATATAGTCGGACATCACTCTCAAATTTACCTGGAAAGGTGGAGTCGTATCGGTTATAGTACCATTCGGACTGGATTGAGTTCCATTTTCTACACTAACCCATTGAAGGACGTATAACGATCCCTCATTTATCATACCTGCCCATCTAAGTTTATCAAACCATTTACCGACCAAGTTTTTTACCATTTCGCTAGTTTTCATAATTATAGGAACGTATGTTTGCAGAAGAGGAGAATACTTTCTTTGAATATTCGTACTACTAGTTTCTTCTCGAAAATTTTTAACAGAGGCGATCGACCTTCCATTCTTAGTTAGTCTAAATCCAATGTAGCTTCTTTCTATCAAGCCCAAATCTACCAGTCTATCTAAAGCTCTGGCTAGACTCTGTTGATGAATGTTTAGATTTCTCATTAGGCCCCTAAATGAGTAAATAGAGCTAGAATCCTTGCTAAATAGAGAAAGAATTCTATTGTCATTCTGACGAAGATCGCAAGTGGAAATCGCATTAGTATCGCTCACTAATAACTGATAAGCTCGATTTTGATTAGAATTTGTGTTCTTGTGGTTATGATGATAATCCTCGATGACAACACCATCTACAGTACTGTTATTCACTCCCTCGGGCTCTTTGTTATCTATGAACAAGTCACACTCCAAATATCGACTAATATGAATAAGCATGAATCAGGATATAAATCGTTATTAAACATGGACAATGTCTTTTCGCTTCCTTTGTCATCTTATCATATATCCACACTACCTGATATTGACTACCATTAATGCAAATTAGTCACAGTATGTCGTAGGTCTATCTAACTCTACAATTAAAGTACATATAAGATTCCCAGTCGAAAAGACGGGGATGAGAAACTTAGATCAGAGGTTAAGAGTATATACAATTTTATGAAAATCGCACAAATCACAAAATACGATCCTCAAACCTGTAAATCCAATTTTTTGGATCACACGATAGAATTGCTAGGCCTTTTGTATATGAACTTAGTTTGCAGTTAAATTGGCTTTCTCTGTGATATCGAAATGCATTTAACTATCAAAGTCCGACTTTGTTTGGTTGTATGTCATCAACTGATTCGCAAAATATCTTTCTCTCACCTCGATCCATCGCGGTCATAGGTGCATCTGAAAAACCTGGCGTTGGTAAGGCCATATTTTCAAATATCGTCAATGGATATAGAGGAAAAATCTATCCCATCACACCTTCTAATGATTTTGTTTCTGGTCTGAAGGCCTACAAGAATGTCTTGGAAGTTCCTGATCAAATTGACCTAGCTGTAGTTGCTACTCCTAACAAAGTAGTGCCAAGAATAATGGAAGATATAGGTAAGAAAAAGATTAAGGGGGCGATAGTTGTCTCAGCAGGATTTAAGGAAGTCGATGAGAATGGGGCTAAGTTAGAAAAAGAGGTAGGTCTCATCGGCAAAGATTACGGGATACGGATCATCGGGCCAAACTGCCTCGGAATAATGAGCTTATCACAGAGGAGCATGATGAATGCGACTTTTTTAAAAATAACTCCGCGATATGGTAACATTGCACTAGTGTCTCAAAGTGGTGCTATATGCGCAGCCACAGTAGAAGATGCAATAGCACAGAATATCGGCTTTTCTAAAGTAATTAGCATGGGAAATAAGGTTGATATGGACGAAAACGATATCCTTGAACTCCTATCATACGATGAAGAAACCAGAGTAATAGTGATGTACTTGGAAGATATTCATGATGGCAGAAGGTTTATGGAAATTACAAAGAAAGTTACCAAAGAATTGAAAAAGCCTATCATAGTACTAAAAGCAGGAAGAACTCCAGAGGGTGCCAAAGCTGCAATGTCCCACACTGGTGCCTTAATGGGAAGCGATGAAACATTTGATGCGCTATTCAAGCAATGCGGAATCATTCGAGTAGATACTATGCAGGAATTATTCGAACTTGCAACTGCATTTTCAAAACAACCTGTGCCCAAGCTTCATTCAGGTATTGCGATCGTGTCTAATGCCGGGGGCCCAGCCATAATTTCAACTGATGCTTGCTCTAAATATGGGCTGAAAATGGCTGATTTATCAGATTCAAGGGACACGATAAACAATTTGATACCACCTCATGGTTCTTCAAGAAATCCAGTTGATATAGTAGGAGATGCAGATTATGGCCGGTTTGAAAAAGTTATCCTCGAGGTATTGTCCAATAGCAATGTTGGATCAGTAGTTACGATGTGCACTCCCTCAGCAACATTGAATTACGACGATCTAGCTAGAACCATCGTCAAGACAGCTAGAACAATGGGAACGGGGAAGACAATGGTTGCAGCCCTCATGGGGTTAGCTGAGGGCGTTGAAAATAAGCAAATATTATCTGATGGCAATATCCCGCATTTTATGTATGCCGAGCCAGCTATTAGAACACTTGATGCCATGTATGCCTTCAGAGAATGGGTCGAAAGACCGTCTGATGAGCCTAAGCGATTCAACGTAGACCAATCTAAAGTTAGACAAGTATTTAGTCGTGTCAGAGCTCAATCTAGAACAAATTTGATCGAGGAAGAAGGATATGAAGTCCTTGAAGCTTATGGCTTTTCCGTACCGAAAAAACATCTGGCGAATAGTGAAGAAGAATGCATAAGAGTGATTCAAGACATTGGCTATCCGGTAGTAATGAAGATAGCTTCTCCAGACATAGTTCACAAATCCGATGCCGGCGGAGTCAAAATTGGAATAAAAAACGAAAATGAGGCAAGACAAGCATTCAGGGCGATTAGCGAGAATGCTCGAATATACAAGCCGGAAGCAAAGATTAACGGCGTACTTGTACAAGAAATGGTAAGGGAAGGAAAAGAGACGATCTTGGGCGCTAAATTCGATCCAGTCTTGGGTCAGTTAATCATGTTCGGACTTGGTGGAATTTATGTGGAGGTTCTAAAGGACGTAGTATTTAGACTTGCCCCCATCGACGGAAATGAAGCTGCAAGAATGGTGGAATCCGTAAGAACAATTAAGTTACTTAAAGGTGTTAGAGGGGAGAAACCACATGATCTTGATGCCATAAAAGAATCACTACAAAGACTATCACAACTAATTACGGACTTTCAAGAAATTGAAGAACTTGATATTAACCCATTAATCGTGTTAGAGGAAGGTAGAGGTGTACGAGCGATTGATATCAGGATAAATCTCAAAAATATTGATAACTAATAATAAAACAAGACATACCTCAATATTTGTTTACTCGTACTAATGACCAATATTTCGGTACACTACTGTAAATAGAACAAGTGTAGTTACGATAGATTATTAATATTGACTTTGGTATTGTTACAGAAGAAGTATTGAGTAGGATTTTTACACTGGCTGACATATTACGCTTTAATGGATCAAAAATCAAACAATGACTTAGAGCTATTTAGTCACGCAATAGTGTCCATTTATTTAATCCGATTTAATCCGCGATCTGCCTATCAAAAATTAAGAACTGGTTATTATAAAAATTAGCAACACCAAAGAAATTCGGATATCATTAGACAGAATTCATAAACCCAAAAAGAATGGATGTAAGTAAGTATTAGCCAGGCTTAGTCCATATCCATACCGCCCATACCGCCCATACCGCCCATACCGCCCATACCGCCCATACCGCCCATACCTCCACCTGGTGGTCCAGCGGGCATCTTGGACTTGCTCGAAGCGATTACATCATCAATTCTTAAGATCATACAAGCCGCTTCTGTAGCAGACTTTATGATTTGTTCTTTCACAGCTACTGGTTCTAGAACGTTTTGTTTATGCATATCAGTAACTGTAGTTGTTCTCACGTTAACACCTGTCCATTTTGCACCTTTGTTTTGCTTAGCTTTTACTTCAGCCATCGTGTCAATTGGATCCATACCGGCGTTTTCTGCTAATGCGAGTGGAATCGCATCAAGGGCATCGGCATACTTTTGCACTGC
>DATBGR010000253.1:0-4966 GCA_036557905.1 Nitrososphaeraceae archaeon
TATAATCAAGGGAAAAAGGAAAGAAAAGGTACCGAACAAGTTTAGAATGCAATTGCTAGTACTGCATGGTAGGTATTCTAGAAGTTTGATCAGGCCTGTATTTATTCCACAAAAGGCCGAGGAACAATCCAATTAGGCCAAAAAATATAGCCATGGTCGTTCCACTTATGGCCCTAAATGTATTTACTACTGACATCGGAAGATCAATTTTATCTGGATTCGGCGGCCACGTAAGATACATTGTGGCAATCGATATCAAATACAGTGCCGGTACGATGTACGATATTCTATTTACTCTCCTGAACTTGAAGAATATGACACCCATAGCAACAGCTACTATTACTGACATTATTTGATACGTAGTGTATAGATGTTGTCTTAGGCTGATGGTATCGGGATTCCCTACAGCGGGAGGATTCGGTGGGTACTTGCTAAATGGAACCAAATACAATGCTAGATACATTAGTCCTGCCAAAAGAATCGCCTTCTTTCTATCATCTGAAAATGGCAGGTACTTTCTAACAAAAACATAGGCAATTCCTAGTAGACCTCCGTATGCCATTCCTATAAATGCCCCTGCTGCAAACGTACCTGACTTTTGCCAAATCCTGTATGAATTTAATTCACCAAAATCAACTTTTTTTCCTTTGGCAATGTCTTTCTGAGTTTCAAAGCTAATCGCCTTGTCAGTTGAAGGTTCGACCACGAATAGATTTATACTCGCTAAAATTTCGCCAGCCATAATACCAGAGATAAGAGAAATAGCAATGAAAAGAAGGGTTTTCATATCATAAAATCACTTTATCAAACTTGTCAAAAAAAAGAAAAGATCAGTGACAAGGAAATCCTGATTCATGCCTTATATCGTGTACGAATTCGTGCAGCCACATTGTATCATAAGCAGATTTTCCTTGTACTAGACTAAAAATTTGGCCTGTATCATATCCTACTGCAAAGAGGCTAAATAACGCTATTCCTGCCAATATGCCTACACCAATAAGCGGAAATTGTCGCCTGTGAATTGTGTTTTGGCTCTGGTCGAGAGTCATATTCAATAGTCTAATAATCATAAATATATAAATCATTGTATGGTTTATCCAACACGTACCTAACATGGCACAGTGTCGCTTAAAGTAGGATCTGTGCTTCAGAAACTGGTTTGTACTATACTGGTTGGATAAACTATCCTAATCCTTATATTTGAGAATATTTAGGTAGTGAGAATATGACTAATTGTATAATATTGGCGAGTAGAATAAATCCCGTGCATTGTGCATTGTTATCTAGAGAAGAGGATCTGGAAGTCGATTCAAGTTCCAGACAGCAATAGTTTAGTTTAGTGTAATCCAAACAGACGTGAAAATGTCGAAATTCACAATACTAAAATCAAAAAAAGTGTTGGTATCTATAGTAATTGTGGTTGTTGCTGCGATCATTGGATCCGTTCTTGTAGGATCCTTTTCAAGCAGTACTAGTGCTGCTCCTAATTTTAAACTAAGAACGATAGAGGGAAGTCAAGTTTCATTGTCATCATTCAAAGGCAAGCCTGTCATACTCTGGTTTATGGCCGCTTGGTGTCCGACATGCGTAGGCCAAAGTGACGCAATTACTAAGGTGAAATCAGAATTTGGAACTAAAATAGATCTGCTAGTCATAGACATGTGGACAACACAGGCCATCGGAGGCAATAGCGCTGATGGAAAGCAGAGCGAGACCATTATCGACCTACAGGATTTTCTTGCAAAACATGGTGGTTCAAAGTGGAAAGCTGCATTAGACACAGATAAGGCAGTTGTCAAGTATGGAATATTGGAAGTAGACTCCACTGTCATTGTCGACAAAAATGGAAATATTGCTTTTAAGAATCTTGGTTCTACCGGTTACCAACCGCTAAAAGAAGCGGTATCGAAGATCGCTACGACTTAGGAATGATCTGTAAATAGATTTCTAATTTGCTATATTATGTCACCTGATTTCGTGTTACTTAGCTTCACATTCACTGCTGGGATAATAGCATTTTTGAATCCTTGTGGCTTCATTATGCTGCCGGCTTACATTTCGAATCATATGGAAAAGACCTTTCAGTTGCAAAATGCCAATATGACAAATAATCAAAAGAGAACAACCTTTTCATCAAGAAAGCTTGCATATGCCTTCCTTATGGGCCTGGTAACGACGACTGGATTTATCACGATTTTTTCATTGGTCGGGCTGGGTATTTCTTATATTGGAATTAGGATCGTGAAAATATTTCCTTGGATAGCCTTTGCAAGCTCGTTATTAGTAATAGGAATAGCAAAACTGATAGGAAAAACCATATACCTGAACATTCCAGTTTCTAATTTCTTTTCGAAAAATAAAACTAATTGCATTTCAAAAATAGACTACAGTTATTTCTTTCTGTTTGGAATAGGCTATGCAATTATTTCTCTAAATTGCACTTTGCCATTGTTTCTTTTTGTAATATCACAGGGCATCTCTGCAGGAGGGACAGTGCAGGGTTTTGTGATTTTTTTGACTTATGCATTAGGAATGGGTGCGATGATGACAATTATTTCAAGTTTGGTCAGCATCTCAAACCAGAAATTTAACAAGATATATTCAACGAAATTAGCTCACAATTTAAACACAATAACTGGCGCTATTCTAATTGTTGCTGGGATTTATCTAGTTTATTACAATATGATAATTGGCAAACTTATGATGACCTAATTTTTATTCACCTGATTTGTATCGTAGAACAACCGCTTACGACACGAGATAAGATTGACTAATTCGATAGTTGGTTTTTTCTATTCAGAATGCCACTAAAAAAATCATAGGTTCCATGATTGGAATTGTGTGTTCAACTACTATTAACTTACTGGTTACTAGTTACAGGTCACAAATAACACCAAGTAGATCTCTCTATCTCTACTAATTCTTGTATTTACAAATTGATACAACTTTCACTTTAAATGGTTTTCATGGTTCATAATTGTCAATAATGCTGCACTCTTAGAAGCTAGCTCGGCAGTTCTCGGATCTGACTCGTCACTGCCTATTATTATTACATCGCCACTTTCTGGCATCAATTTCTTGACTAGAAGTTCATATATTCGTATCTCATTTTTCAACGAATCATATCCGGTCATGGGGATTACAAACTTCCTATCTAGAAATAAAAGTGTAGTAGCTCCCAACGCGCCCATTTTTACTGCGGCATCCCTTTGCTCTATTCCAGATTTTATAGCATACGCAAGATGCTTTAGTAGCACTCCATAATTGTACTTCCCGAGTGCTATTGAGCATTTTGGGATCTCGCACTCAGTAGGTATAGAAGCGTGCAAATGTGTGTATAGATCAGATCCCTTATTGGATAATCTAGTTCCACTTTTGCTAGTGTGTACCATGTCTTGCATCTTCATATGTTTTACCAATGTCTTAATCGAACCTTCTCCTAGATTGAGTTTATTACATAACAATTCTCTACTGATATGACCCTTGTCATGCATCAACTGCAAAGTTTTGAATATATGTGCCATATCGTAAGAAAGAATTCTACTTGGGGCATATCTGCTTGAAATTTCAAGTAAGGTTTTGACATAAGTATGCATACTTATCTCATCAATAGGATGTTTTATTTCGCATATTAATTTATTTGAATCAGCCTATACCGTCTTGCCTGTGCTCGACTGAATGTATAATACAGATTAAAGGAAATGTAATCATCGGCTAATCTAGATAATCTATTGAGGTTCCCTATTCAGAATGGGCTATTTGTAAGATTTTTTATTGGCCTTATTTCGAGCCAACTTAGCTGATGTTCTCAAAGATGAACTTTGCACGCTTGGTTCGATCCCACAGTTGACATCCAAGTTGTAATGATTCATGAGATTTTGAATTATTCGTTCTAGGCAGTATTGCAATACATTTAATTGGTCATCTGAAATATCCTTGGTTAGAATCTTTTTTACCGACACTGCGCAGGCAAACATCGAATCTAATAGAGATTCGGTTCGTTCTGTGAGATATAGCCTATTTACACGCCTATCACCAGCATCTGTTTGTCTTTTGACAAGTCCCTTTCTCTCCAATCTATCAATCAATGGTATGAGAGATGATGCATCTAGACCCAATTTGTTTGCAATTTCTCTCTGAGTAATTCCATTTTGAACACGGATGATATTAATCGCTCTCCACTGTGCCAAAGTCACATCCACTCTATTTTGTAATTCAAAATCAAAGGCTTGTTGGACCGTCTTAGATGCAAGAACAATTTTACGTCCTAGACTGTTTTCATAATCGTACTTGGTTACTGTCATTCAAGAATATGAATATAATACCAGATCTGGTATAAAACATTTTAAGGCTTATATATTATTATAGTATATACAATCATTGGGTATCCAAGAATGTTGTCAACTGGTAAAAATCATGAGGAAGAAAATGACAGCTCCTATACTTGCGAAGAATGTGCAGCCTCGTTCGAAAGCAAATCCGAATTAGCAGATCATATTCATCTAAGGCATGGTATATGAGCTTTGATACAAGAAGTTATCATCCTTTCTATTTCAGACAGATGTTATATGTTATACCATCGATTATGTTTCTCTAGCTTAGGATTTCATCTTGCAGCACGATAGTGATTAGATGTTAATGAGCAAGTTTAATTTTGATCCAAATGTGCTTGTAATAGGCTTGGGTCAACTTGGCTTACCTGTAGCAAAGTATGTCAAAGACCGAGGATTTGATGTGTATGGTTATGACATTAGTACAAAAGCAATAGACCGTGCGCAGAAAATAGCCGGAATAAAGAGGATTGGCTGTGACAATAATAATACTAACAGTTACACTAATGCATATGATTTTAGTGAATTTTATGTCTTTATCATCTGTGTTTCTACGCACAAACCAGATGACATGTTTTCTCCACAAATAGAGGGTCTACTATCCATAGTTGAGAAGATATCAAAAGAGGCAAAGA
>DATBGR010000254.1:0-3830 GCA_036557905.1 Nitrososphaeraceae archaeon
TCACTTATCGTCCACAAGTTTGCTGGAAAAATAATTAAAAATACTGGTGATGGTATGGTGTGCTACTTTCCTCAAACCTCTGATCCTAACAAGAAATCTGCATTTAGAGATGTTGTAGAATGTGGATTAACCATGATGGCAGCATTTAGATTTATCAATGTCAGAATGCATGAAATGGATCTACCAGATGTTAGTTATCGAATTAGTGCTGATTATGGAAGATTTAGCATTGCAAAATCACTTACATCACAAAGTTATGATTTGTTTGGTCCAACTATGAATATGTGTGCAAAAATAAATTCAAAAGCTGCTCCTAATAGCATGGTTATAGGAAGTGATCTTTATCAGATGTTAAAATCAGTCTTTTCTTCATCTTCCTCATCTTCTTCTTCTTTATCTATTCTTGATAATTATTATTTTAAGCATGTTGGAGAATATGTTGTCGATGGATTAAAAAACGCATATCCTGTATATTCAGTCATTAGTAAATATCCTAATGAAGATTATTACCAAATTTTACAGATAGATAATGAGAGAACTGCTCAAGAAGAACTAGGGCTAGGTAAGCAATTAGTAGAACTGCAGGAGAGGAGGGAAGAATTCTCAGGTAAAGAAAAACAATTATTTGATTATAAAGATGCACCATCAACAGAACTCCCACAGCAACAAGTTCCTGAAAAGACCATAAAACACAATATCTTAATAGTAGAAGATGAACCAGATTCTATATTTACGTATAAGATAATTCTTGAACAGGAAGGCTACAATGTGGATACCTACACTGATCCATATGCTGCATTAAAGCGGTTTGCTGAAATGGATTCTTCATACTACAGACTAGTTCTCCTAGATATACGAATGCCACGGCTTAATGGATTACAATTATACTATAGGATTAAAGCCATTAATCATAATATCAAAATAATATTTGTTACAGCACTCGATGTAGCAGATGAATTGGTAAATATATTACCCGATATGAAATCAGATTGTATTATTAAAAAGCCGGTAGACAATACACACATCATAAATGCAGTGAGACGTGTTTTCAATTAGCTAACTAACTTTTCAGAAAAAATCAAAAAATGCGTTATTGCTTTTAATGTCATCTCACATGGTTAATTTCTTGCTAATCAAACATGTATCGGTTCCAATGAAGCTTCAGTTCAGCTAATAACTATACACTTCATAGTGAGATCTGGAAATAACAAGTTACCGAATACATGATGTCACTGACCGGAAAAGCTTATTAATTTCTAACATCGTTGATAACGGTATGAGAGGAAGATGGGCTTCAGCTGCATTAGGAGCTGGAATAGCCAGACGTCGCATGGGAGCTGAGATGGAACAACAACAACAATCATACGATGCTCAACAACAACAAGCACAACGACAAATAGAAGCACAGCAAAGACAGATAGAAGCATTACAACAGCAGCAGCGCGGTCAACCGTCACAACATCAACAGGCATCCGGTGGTCAGGAAGACGTAACAAGCAAGTTGCAGAAATTAGCAGATCTGCACCAAAAGGGATTATTAACTGACGACGAGTTTAGTAAAATGAAAATGAACCTACTCTCTCAATTATAGGATATCCCAATGGATTTGTTTTAGGACTTTCCTGAAATTGGGAACTCACGTATATTAGTTTGTTCCTCTAACTTTTAGAGACATCTTTTGCGATGAGCGAATTCTATTATATCAATTCAAAAGTTTTGTCACGTTTGGATATGCTTACACAAAGTCTTGAATAGTATCAGATAATACTACCAATATTATGTTGTTATATATAACAGTACCATTGTACTATTGCTCTAACAATGCAGATATTGCGAGTTTACCGTGTCTTGGAAATAGACGCGTTTCTTGCTTTTAGTATATCGGTATAATAATCAGCGGTCATCTCAACTGCAGAATTATAGTTTTTAGCATATTCCTTTGATGCTTCAATTGCCCTAGTCATAAACTGATTCTGTATGTTTAGCCATTTTATGGCATTTGTAGTATATTCATTTGATTTCTCAATCATATTTTCCATGCGGATCTTTGATATGTTAGGGATCGAGTATTGTGTATTAGGATTTGAGTGATATTCTTTATGAACTGACATAGCTGCCTTAACAGTAGCTTTGATTGATTCTAAATACTGTTGCTGAAGATCTAAAATCGCCTTTACATGTTGTTGATGAGCCTTGGCATATTCATCTGATAGCCTTGTGTAATTTTCGCTAAGGACATCATGTATTTCACTCATGGCAATACCCTCGGTATTTTTCTGCCGACTACCCATATAGTTGTTATATAACAACTGTACTATAAAGGTGTCATTCTATGAACCAATTCGTGTTTCCCAAGCACAGTCTTAGCAAAATTATGGCAATTACGACCAATTAATTGATCATTATAATCCTGGCAGTAGGAATATCATTGGCTTTGCCTACAGAACACCTACCTTTACAATAATTTATTTTGTTTGCTTTTATTTGCTAATCATCATGACGCTTTCTGCCATACCAAATAAGCGTGTAACTTATGGCATAGCTGCATCCAGTTATTTAGACGTAATCATATAATAACTAGTTCCACTTATTGACTAGAAAAAATGAATGAGGGGTATCGATTATTGATACATGCATAATTTATCATCGAATAGGAAATACCTAATGGTTAGGGGTGTCCACCGCCAGTACTGCCACCATCGCCACCATCATAACCATCTATACGATCCTTAATTTCTTGTGCTACCTTACCATGAATACCTCCAAGAGCGATATGTCTGTCTAGCGCTTCATCTAGCCTGTCCTTGATTTTATTATGTGATTGATGTGGAGGTGGATTGTTAGGTGGAGTGGATTCAGGTGAAGGCTCCTGCAGTTTCAATGCGGAAATCAAGTTCTGAATCTGAGGTACTACCTCTTTGTTTGCTGCTTCATGGCCAAATACAGCTATTACTTTTGCCTGTAGCTTGTTAAGTTCTGCAATTGCTGCTTCTAATTGCTCCGTTTTCAGTAGCTGTGCTATATGACCTGTACTAAACATTTCTTTTGGTTTGTGCATCATTGCGTCTGGATTCGACACAACAAGTCTCTGGATAGCGTTATCGATACCCTCAAGAAGTATCATTCGAGATTGCTCTACCTCCGTTATATTCTCTTCGTTTGGTGTCTCTAATGCGGGTTTAGCAACCAATGCTTGTTGTGGCGAAACAACATAAGTAATCGCGTTCCAGTCATTAAAGCCAGTCAAAGTTGCACCAGTTTGCGATAGGAAGCAATTATTGTCAAGTCCTCTATCAATTTCAGAGCTCACAGTGCTATCAGTAGATACTCCATTAAAGTTCCAGTCAATAGGAACTCCTGCAGTGATGAATACTGGTCCTTTCATTGGCGCGACCGGTCCGTAGATAGTCGTCAAGTTTTCTGGATCACTTTGCGATATGCCATTTGCTTCATTCAAGCTAGCTTTGTTTAGCGAATCAAGTGCTGATCGCGAAAAGTCAAGAGGCCTGCTTGCAACAAGGTCAGGAAATTGGAAGAGATAATTCATCACGCTGAGGTAGTTAGGTTTACAATTTATGTCCTCGTTTCCACCGTGTTTAAGACCCAGATTGTGTCCTAATTCATGCATAAACGTTGCTGCTTGCTCGGGACGACTTCCTACAGGGTGACCAGTTGAATCTGATGCCCAGCCTTGTTTGCCCAAAGTCACCAAAAAGTCCATGCCAAGTAAGTCTGCTACGCCAGATGATCCAGAGAATCTTCCTGGCTGATCATGCGCAAATACCCCATAGTGGAAAGCCATTCGCTTTGCAGCAAGTAAGGATGCAGAA
>DATBGR010000255.1:0-4295 GCA_036557905.1 Nitrososphaeraceae archaeon
TTAATGAGATAAAACATAATCAAATCTTTACTAAGCATCATGTCTATCATTCTCGATTTTTAGCGCTTGATAATGATCTTGTTCTTTTTTGACTTCAGGACTGGAATTATCCAGATACTCCAGACAAAGAAGGATGGATGGGGGTTTTCTACCCAGATAAAGAAACAAAAAGACTACGCTACATTGGTTACATATTTCAAAAAATGCATATAGCCCATCCTATGAATCTATCTCCTCCAACTGACAGTAAAAAGGTACTGCTGAATTAAACAGCATAGATCCAATATCTATCGTTGTTTGGTCTACCATTCTGGAATCCCATTCACTACTAATCCGATCTCAAATGCTGGAATACTTGGTCTGTAAACCCAGAGCAATGCTGATCCTGCTACTCTGTCTGTATGTCCATTAACTGATCCAGTTCCTCTAAGTTCCATGTTTTGGCCTTCGACTTGCTTTATTATTGCATGGTGATAGTCATCCTTTGCATGAAGGTACAGAGACACAGGCATTACATAATGAGATCCGTTTGGTCTGGTATACTGTAAAAAGAATTTACCACTCACTGATCCATTCTGATTAACTGTGACTGTTGGAATTCCGTACCCAATACCATTAACTAAAGTAGTTGCATTATCTCGAGTATCTGAAACCATATCGATATCTTTCAATGTGTACTGAGTAGTTCCATCCTTCTGTACTTCAGGAAATTTCATGTCTGCAAAGATGATAAGGGCTGAGGCACTAGCTGGTACTGCTGCAATTACAATTCCAGAAATTAGGATGAAAGACATTATTGCAATTTTCATTACTGCTCACTATGTCCAAACGCTAGACTAAACTGAAGTCTTTTCTTGAGATCTCTAACTCTCTTCTTACTGTTTTCTAGTCTATAATATGTCTCTAATATTTCAAGTGCTCCTATTAGATCGGCAGATTCTGAAATATCTACATCTATTTCAAGTCTAGTCATTTTGGAACCTCCAAGATTATATCTAATACTTTTTCGACCTTATGCAATACTGAGAAACATATCCAGAATCCACTAGATCCTTTTTTCGAATATCTCCCAACATTTTTCCACTGTAAAAATGTACGAGCATCAGTCGCGTCATGAGTTAACATGATTAGCTTATTACCTAAGCTCCTGATGTGGTTGGGATTGGGGTTGTGGTTGTTTTGTCCTCCTCATGCCAATATCTATTTTTGGAAACTCCTAATTGCCGGTGCACTTTATTCCTACTTTATATACTAGTGCTACCAGATACATATACATTAGGATTTTTTTGTGTTATTATAATTGAAAATGTGTTTAGAAGGTACAGTGCAATCATATTATTGCATTTTCGTAATCTTGTGAATATATATTAGAAAATTCAATATTTTTTTACGAAATTAAATTCTAAAATCTTTATATGAACAGAAAACACACATTTGTAGATAGGTTGGTAAGAGAATTCTTATCGACGATCAGGTAGGAAAAATGCAAAATTCATCCACAACTAGGGGAAAAAGCGAAAGCGTCACCTTTAGAATTGGATCTAAAGTATTAAAGAATTTACGACATGAAGCAGAACAAAAAGATGTCAGTCCCAACACACTAATAAATCAAATATTAAAAGATCATCAGAATTGGTATTCTAACGCAGCAAAAGCTGGTTTTATATCTGTCAGAAGACCATTTGTTTCAAAGGTCATAAAATATCTACCTGAACAAGAAATTATTTCCCTAGCAGAACACGTGGCAAAGACAACAAATAAGGACGCTATATTGCTTATGAAAAATGAATATACTATAAAATCAGCACTGGATTTTTTAGAATCCTGGATAAAAATATCTGGCTATCCATACAGACACGAAGTTACGGATAACGATCAGAACAAACATTCGTTCGTCATACAACATGATATGGGAATGAAGGTGTCCTTGTATTTGGCTAGTTTGTGTCAATTCTTATTTGATGAGTTAGGACAAAACAAAAGAAGTATGGAATTTGATAAAACTGAAAATACATTAGCATTTACGATCGATAATGATTGATTGCCATTTAGGGATTTGATGCAATATTTCTATTCATAAATCATGAAGATAGCTGATAAAGGACCTCGATCAATCTACCTGTCCCATCAGGAGAATTATCGTCTACAATTATTATCTCTGTGAGGAGGTAATCCGGCACCTTACATTTTAATGCCTCGATCAGAGGCAGAATATTTTCAGACTCATTATATGTGGGGATTATTACTGAGAGGTCGGCTTGTTCAGACAAATACTCGTGAACACTACATTATAAACAACTTAAATGTTATGAATTCTTTTGCCTTTTGTTGTTACTGCAGCTTTAAAACTGGTAAATAGATTACAGTGCATAACTTAAGTGCGTAAATATCCTAACAAGAACCAAACATTCAAAGGCTGTTTGTTTGCTAGATGCTTCATCGAATTCAGCCTACGATATGCTTGTTTTGATTTTGATTTATATTAAATCTAGTTCGCAAGCTCACTTTGCTAGTCTTATACTAAACCAATTAATCAATACATTGAATAAAGCAAGAAAGTAGCAGAACAATGGTACTAGATATCAAGTAAATAAATTAAATGACATTATCTAATGCTATATCGCGATGTTCAATAAATGCATTAAATAGCACTGATTTAATGCATAATGTCATCATAGTACAAGTGTTTTATACAATGAATCACGATATATAATAAATGTTCATAAAAGAGTCACCCAATGATTTCAATATGGATGATATACAATGTGATAATGATAACAGTATCAAGACATATAGCAAATTTGACCTGAATACAATAACAAGAGGAATAAACCATATTCAATACGCACTGTTTAATACACCATCAGGATCGCATAACCTTCTAGTATATTCTGACATACGGGTTTTACGAGCTACCTATCCAGCTTATGTCAAATCATTACTTGAGGATAATGAGATTGTCTTAATATTAACATATTATGATCATCCATCAATGGTTAGACAAATACTAGAATTGGGTAGTAAAAAGAATAATCATACAGACACTGAAAAATACTTGAACGAAGGATCACTGGTAATTGTGGATTCGCAAATGACATATTTCAATCCATTACAAAATAATCAAATAAACAATATCAATGTTGATAATGAGAAGAGTAAAACTAACTTTTTATCTCTAATAAGAATGCTGTTTAATCATGGGGTAAAGAACAATAAGAAAGGAATAACAATACTCTCTGATATGGGTTCATTTTTTAACTACGGCTATAGTCATCGATATAACAACGATGGTAATCACATTATACATAATATCATGGAATTCGAAAAATCGATACCTTTTGGGTACAGAGATTTACAATTAAAGGAATTCTGCTTGTACCATCAAAGGGATTATGAATTGCATTTTGCTTCCAAACGTCAGAAAGCACAATTACTTGATTGTCATAGTCAGTCTATCTTGAATATGGATGGTACTAATAATAATAGTAGTAGTAGTAGTAGTAATAATGACTATAATAATTAGGTCTGTCGACTACTTGTCAATAGATACTTCTTTATGCTTATAGCACAATAGTTTGTGATGTAGCTACATTTCAATAAATATAGTGTTGTTAGTTTCGTGACAGATATTATTGCTTTATCATTTCTCTGTTAATTAATAATTCTACCTTGTCAAGATATTGATTATATAATGCAAGGTACTATTTCACAATTTATATCTAACACTTATTGTCAAAGACTTATCTAATTTTTACTTATTTTTGAATAAACTCATGCGAAATACTAAATACTATTGTATCTACTATACTATATATTTGACGCCATTATCCAATATTAAGCGACATATTCTGTTTCACATCAGTTGTAATAGGATAAAGATAGAAAGGTCACATCTAGTGAAAAGACAATCCTTATTATTTCCACTTCTATCAATTCTCATACTCTTGACAAGCAAATATTCCAGCCCAATTACAAGAAATTGGGATTAAAAAAGGGAGTACTTCATGTATATCTGCGTACGGGTAATATCAAGAAAGCTGCAGAAGAACTACTATTAAATGAAGGTATAATGTCTTCAGGAATTCATGTACGTAATTCAGATCTAATAGGAGAGTTTGTTTATGAAGATAGTGAGCAGTTAGTAAACCTAATATCAAAGGTAAAGGAATTAGAGAATATAGAAAGAGTTGTTTGGTCTGAAGAAGTATATCTTCTTGCTGGAAAAAAGGAAAACATGACTGCTACTTTGAACAGATTAATTGACAAGAATTAATAAGAATCCATCAACGTCAAGG
>DATBGR010000256.1:0-14972 GCA_036557905.1 Nitrososphaeraceae archaeon
CTTAGAGCATATCTAAAGTCTTTCCACGATTCGATCTCTTTAGCCAAGATATCATCAACGCTGCCATCTTCATTTAGTTCATTCTGGGACACTTCAATTATCATCTTTATTGTACACTCTTTTTAACAATAGAACTACAAAGGGTGAGGCCGAGGGGAGAATATACACACTGGACTGGGTATTGCTTCGGGACAGTGATTTCCATTTTTATGATTAGCCACTAGGTCTCACATAAGAGAAGATGGTCAATTCCATATTATAGGTAAACGCGCTTTTTATTAATCTAATTGCACCCAGGTTACCAGGGTTATTTTTATTCAAAACTATCTCGGGTATCACTCCACAATCTTATTGACCGTTAGTTCGTCTTTAACAATTGTCTTATCTGTGGTATGGCCGGTGGGTAAGTGGACTCGAATGGTTTTTGTGGGTCAGGCCATGAAATATCATACGGCACTGGAGGAACACTAGTCGGCGCTGTAACGAGTGATATAGCACTCTTCGATAGATCTAGGCTGACAATACCGCCGGTTTCGTCAAGCGTTATCGTCTTGTTGTCGAGAATGGGTTGTGAAATGCACTCCGGATAGCCGTATACATTTAGATGTGTGATACACCGGCCTACACTCACAGTCACTTTATCTCCGGGGTAATATCCAACTAGTTCGTCAGTATATCCCAGAAAATGCATCTCTCCGGTTTGGTTTACCATTCTGGTTTCCGAACCGGATGAGCCTGAAGTTTTATCGTAATACTGATATGTTACATTCACGCCCGCTGATGGAACGCCATAAGTGACTACAGCAATACCTTCCGAAATGGGCTCATGCTTGCCTATGCACCATTTCGCAGAGCTTGGACCATCAGGACAATAAAATGCAGCCCTATCATCATCAGTTCCCACATCTTTGTTGGCTGGTATGCTACAGTATCCATTGACATATCCTTTGACAAACTCAGCCGAATGCCATGCAAAGCCATGTTTTGGTTGGTCAATATACGGAGTTGTATTTGATGTGGTATTTCCATCAGTTACGCCGTGTTGAAACCCTGATTGATAGGCAGCTTGTGGATTATGTGAATGTGGAAGTTGTGATAATTGTCCAGGGTCAGTTGACACAGTTGATAATACAGTTTGTGCAAAGGCAGACTGCTGTTTTTCCATCAGAAAAACTGGCGCGCCTATCAAGAACGCAATACTGATCACTGCGGATACTATGATGTTCATTTCAATTAGTCGGGTATGCTTTGGTGATGAGATCAAAGCAAAAAGGACTACCTTGGTTGCATGCTTTCTTCGTTCCAACCTACTATATCAAAAGATAGATAGCTTTGAACATTCTTACTAAGACGTCTAGAAGATAATTCTGTCATTTCATAAAATGAAACGGTTTCACTCAGCTCATTTACCATCAATTAATACTATCGATATCTATGAAAAAGTCAAGTGCATTTGATGTTAAAGAATTAAGTGCAAGAATGGGGAAGGACAGGTCATCATATTTGAGCAAAGATAACTCAGGCCTGACCTAACGGCGTACTACTATAGAATTGTTATCATTATAATACTTAGTTGGCGCCTCTCACGTTTTCTGTGTGGTTTTTACCTCCATAATCATGTCACATTTCACACCTATTTTCTCATGATGCTTTTCAACTGCCTCTTTATTTGGTGCATCTAAAATACAATAAATCGATCCAACCTCTAAATTGTAGAGTATGTTTACTACCTTCACTCCTAGCTCATCTCTTGGAGCATGTTGTGCGTTTATAAGCTCCTCTTCAGTCGCTGTTCCCATAGAATGAACATCTAAGAAAACTGGCAAGATTAGATATCCTCATGAGCATCTCATTTAATATTCGTTTACGATATGTTGCAATCCAAGTTGTAAAAATATGTCAAATTACTGATGAAGGTATCACACTGTGAGACATTATGGGACAGTGTTCCACGTGATAGGTACAAGTCTTAAGCCTCATTAATTTGGTCCATTAAAATAAATCAGAACATTAGTTGTTACTTAAATCATGTACATTCTTATCAACAATTTTGATTAATGCATATATAATCTGGAATTTTATATAATGGTGCTACCTTTATGTTAAATATATTATCGTAAGTTTTCTTTTAACTATGAAGTCTATAAAAGCGCCAACTGTTGCTATGATTTTATGTGTATTAGCTGCCGTTATATCTGCATTTGTACCCTTGCTGTCTTCTTCTATTGTACATGCAGATTCTGTAATTGCCACAATAACAGTAGGTACCGGTCCTTATGGCGCTATTTATAATCCAATTACAGGTCATGTATATACTGCTGATATTGCTTCTGGTACAGTGTCTGTAATTGATACAACATCTAATAGTGTACTTGCAACTATTCACTTACCAAATAATTATACTCCACGTGAACTTGCTCTTGATACAAAGCGCAATTACATCTATACAGCTAATGTATATTCAAACACATTATCAGTAATAGATGCTGCAACTAATAGTGTGATTGACACGATACAAAGCAGTGGCTCAATAGTAGATGGAGTGATTTATGATCCTGTTAATGACTACATATATGCAGCTAATGCCGGAAGTGGGACTATTTCAGTAATAGACGGAGCAACCAGAGCAGTAATTGATACTATAACGGTTGGAGGACAACCACTGCAAGGAGTCTTTAACCCCGGCAACGGGCTTACATACATTCCTAATACAGGTCCAGGACCCATCTCGGTAATAGATGGAGTGTCTAGAACTATGGTAGCTACTGTAACAAATGTACCAAACCCTGTATTTCTTACATATGACTCGGTCAACGGTAATATATATGCGGCAAATCATGATACCCAGTTTGTCTCTGCTATAGACAGTTCTACAAATAGTGTAATTAGTACAATAAATGTAGGTCCGGATCCGACGGGTGTTGGATTTGACGCAGATAATGGTATTGTCTATGTGGGCAATCAAGGCGCAAACTATGTCTCATTAATTAACGGCACTAACAACCTGGTTATAGGGAATGTTACCGTGGGGCAAGGACCAGTTACTCCAGTATATGACCCAGTACATCGAAATGTTTATGTGACCAATTTTAATTCAAATGAGGCACCTGGGAATACTGTCTCCGTGATATCTACCACACCTCTATCTCCTCCAAAAACTCTGATAACTTCTGCCATTGATGGTAATAATAATCCTGTTCAGAATGGTGGCTCAACTAGTTCGAATAAAATTACGTTTCAATTAACCTCTTCTGGCGGTACACCACCCATAACATTTCAATGTAGTCTAGATAATTCTGTCTTTTCAAACTGTGCCAGTACTCTGACTTACACAAATCTAGCTAGCGGCCAACACACAGCCCAGTTTAGGGCTACTGATAGTACAGCACTTCAAGGACCTTCTGTCTCATTTATATGGCAAGTAACGGCAGCTGCTCCGCCTCCTGATAGTTCATGTATTAGTACCAGAACTAGCAGGATCATCACGGGTACAAACGGAGATGACACTCTAATAGGAAGTTCAGGAGCTGATATTATTAATGGCCGAGGTGGAAATGATGGAATAAATGGATGCAATGGAGCTGATATTATTAATGGTGGTAACGGAGATGATCGTATTGCGGGAAGCCAAGGAAATGATATGTTGTATGGCGACGCAGGAAATGATTTGATACAAGGTGGTTCAGGTAATGATCAAATATTCGGAGGTAATGGTAATGATATCCTTACTGGAGGTGCAGGACGAGACCAGTTTAATTGTGGACCTGGGACGGACACAATTACTGACTTTCAGCCTGGTGTTGATACGAAGGCAGGGAATTGCGAGTGATTATGACACTTTTAAAATAGGATGAAATATCTGATAGCAGGAAAACATGGGCATGCGCGCACTTGAAATATTCCAATCAGGTCCCTTCAAAATCTCTCTAGATTGGGGTTTGATATTATCAGATCAAAATTCAGGGCTATGCCTATAGAATTGGATCCAGTGCAACACCAGGGTATCCCGGGTGCGCAATCTTATAGCAAGGTAAAATGGAGCGCGCGAAGTATAGCAAGATTCCTGCCGCCTCCACTAGGTTAGATAAGTGCTAGTCGTAAAGAAATGGCGCTCAATGGTTTTAGTCCTTTACCAGTAACGTTTTACTAGCAAGAGTTTAGAAAAGGGCTTCTGGAGGTTAGAGACAATTAAGAATATACAGCTATCCCTCGGTTGACCGTTATTGTTATGGTTGAATTCCTGGCACATAGATATGCCGCCCTTTCAAATAGTCTGTAACTATGTTTAGCATAGTCTTGTTATCTGTCGCCGGGGGTACGTATGAATCAGGGGTTTGTATACTAGTATTGCATGATTCATTTTCTAAAACATATACCTATTTTGTCGAAATTGTGTCTCATAGTAATAGTGCCGCTTGGACATGGACCACCAAAGACGCATTGATTATCCTTGTTGCGACTTTCTCCTGCAATACAGGAAGTACTGCTCTTACTGTTAGTAATAACTGTAGTTGAAACTGGCACTATACCGCCAAAGCTGGAGCCACCGCTACTCTTGCCATTGTCGTCTACGGCAGCGGCAGGCGATACCTGTGATTGAAGGTTTGTTGATGAATTAGCTGGTTGCGAAGCCATTGCCGATGATTGTATTTGCAGCTTGATCCACACGGTTGTAGTTGAACTATTGTCTAGTATACGAATGCGCGTATGTCGGTGTACAAATTAAGATCTACTCTATCAAACAATAAGTTGTTAAATGAGTTGAGCAAAATTTTGGAGAACTAATTACAACAATTGTAGTGTAAAATAAAGTATTTAGTTCATCTAGAAAGTTTTTAACATATCGGACAACATCTTATTAAATCCGGTTTAGTCATCCCCGAAAGTGCTTCTTATAACGATAGGTGAGATGCCAGGTTATATATTTTATCAAAAATGCTGGATGCTAGGTATTGAGTGTCGTCCCCAGTATGGCGATACGTTCCTTTTAATATCTCTCCCAGTTGATAATTCTTTACTCGTAGGTGTCTTCTGTCCAGAGACTCGATATATTCGATTTTATTCTTCACGTATTCCAGTTATTCAACGATATTTCTATACTGCTGTGGTACGGTCCACCCATTCATAGAATTCTTTAATATTCTCATGTTAATAATAGATATACAAGGTTTGTGAAAATGGTATTATATACGAGGCTCGAAGAAATAGCAGATAACTTTATAGAAGATTATTTAAAAGATCATCCTGCAATGATTTTATCTCTAGATACCGAGATAGAAGAGTACATAGAAAATAAGGAGCTAGACAAAGATATCGACAGAATTCTACAGGAATATTGGGAAAGAAAAACTAATGATGAAAAAACAATTGAACTGTTAAATCAGCTAAATAAGGGCCTTTATGAAGAATCTACGGATTCTGAGATCGGTAACAGCAACATGCTGCTAGAGTATGTACAATCTATTCCCGACTCTTTTATTCGTGAATTAACACAATTAGTTCTTACTAGTAATAATGTTAGGATTAGAAGATTTGAGGAACTGGAAGATGTAGACCTGGAAGATCCTATTATGCCAAATGAATGGATTTATCATAAGGATATGAAACCTACAGATGCGTCAAATTATGTTCGATCATATTATGATGACATTAATCGGGATCGAACCCTTGATGATTGGTAACAAGTAATATATCATCGAAAAACGTACTGTTTGAATATCTGGTGATCAGCTAGATGACTAACTAGTTATTCTCAGGCATAAACTAATATACTATCTGCACTGGGAGAGCTATTGCAGCAGCTTGTATTCTTAGGACTGCACTGATGTATTAATTTTTATGAGAAAAGAAGTCTAATCAGACATAGAATCTCACTATTAGGAAATGTAGCATAGATCGAAGTTATCCATAGTTGATGGTCCACGATTTGGCATAGTCAGCATCTCTGTGAACTGGACATTATAGTTAGAATGGAAAATGTACACATTCTTCCACAATACACGGTCAAATCATAGATTATTTCTTACATACTATCTAGGCCAACACCTATCTTTACAAGGAAAGTGGTTTATCCTTCGCGGTGAACAAGTTGCCTAGGCATCTTTAGGCACCACCCGCCTCATGATATACAGTATACATAAATTATATTACCATCCTATGATATCAGTCTACACTAATTTGATAATATTTATAACCTGCCACCTCCCCATATCGTATCATAATGTTATGTCCGGGATTGTTAGTCCGGATGGGCAAAAAAAGTCCGATAATGTCCCATGAGTTAATTTGTTGCGTATTGACGGAATTAGTATGTTAGTTCACATCGATTAGCTGATACTATCTATAGATATCATCAATTAGAAGATGATAGTGATCAAGTCCATCAATAGTCATGATACTATTACCTATCTATAGAATCGCTTACTCATGAGTTAGTCTCGGGACTTGCTCTTTAATCGTAGTCGGATATTTGCGCTTGATATATGCTCTATTAGATCGAAATGTACGGCGATCTATTGAGTGTAATTTTGCTATGTAGATGTCCCTGCTGAACAACTTACATTATCACCTGACTATAAAATTATACTGGTTGGCTATGATTAGAGCATATCTGTTTGTGTTTAGGTTTCTCAAATCTTCGTTGTATAGATCGACTGTAAAAAGTATCGGACGGGTCTACCTCATTCTTTTTCTTTTGTCTTCAGAGCCAAAGTTAAACAAATCTGAAAAATGGAATCTTTGTTTTTAAAGATACTCTACTACTAAGCTAATGAGTAATGATATTCCAAAAACAAGGAGGATATCTCCTGCCTCAACAGCATATTCTTTTTCATTCTCTAGTAAGAGTTTCAACTCCTGAGCGTCATCCTTACTTATTGGTTCATTCCTAAATCTAGAAAGAAGAATATCACACCTACTAATTTCCTCAGAGCTTAACAATCTATTTTTTAACCCCTTCTCTTTGTTTGAATAGCTCTTGAATAAGATCTATTAGCTGTTTTTTCTGAATATCTTTTACAGCGCTCAGTACCGGATGATGTTCCAACAACCAAACTCGATACCTAATATGGCCATAAATGCCACAGCTCACATAGCAGCAATTATAATCGTAACAATAACTTCTTCATCCAAACTAAAGTTTATCACGGTCAACTCGGGAGCTGAGTATTTCCGCATATTTATAATTTATGCTCTGCCCTATAGTTAACTATTTTTGGCAGCATTCTAGATAATGGTCTTCCATTTATTCTCACCTTCGATTTCAATTCCACAAACTATAGCCGTGGTCTTTTCTTTCAAAGCCATGTGCGGTCTAATATAATTATGAAACAACTGATAGCCTGTAAGAATTGGCGTATGCATCTTCTTGAATCCTCTCATAACTTTCTATCTCTAACCTCTCCGTTCAGCCTTTCCATCTTGTTTATTATTATTGTCGCCCCTGTATTCATCATTCTCATCCATCCTCAAATGGGATTGATCAAACTAAAATAGCGGCTAGATACATTTTAGCAAGAAACTACAGCTCTGACATGAATATAGCAGTTCATCAAATTTTGAATAAAGCTCCATGATTTCATGGCACCGTGGGCATTCAATCTCGTTATCCAGTTCGGACAACACTCGTTCTTGTTCTTGCTCATTAATACTAGGGTCTTCTAATGCTTCCTGTACAGTATCCTTGGACTTTGTTTTTGGCGAAACAAGTTTAGTACTACTATGTTTTGCCATAATGAATTTTAACAAATATCATTATTATATATTCAAGCTCACTATGGGGAGTCTGAGGGAGGTGCCTGTATGATGCCCCCACTCCCCTCCTGTGACTGGATACTGGAAATATTAACGATGAGTCAAAAATAATTGATAAGTGCGGATGGCTAAAGAAGTTACACTGCATGATATTCCAGACATCGCTAGTGATATGCTTAACAAGCTCGGAGAGCTCAATATTAATTCGGTTTATCAATTAGCCGTTCAGAATCCATTTGAGCTAGCATGGGGATTAAGTAATAATTTTGTTGATATCCACTTAGCCGTTAGACTCATTGCGAATGCCAGGAAGATTTTGACAGAGAATGAAATTCTGTCAAAAGAATTTTCGACTGCAGATGATTTGCTAGTCATGCGAAATAAAATCTCGCGATACAAAACTGGTTTATCAAATTTTGACTCTTTTCTAAATGGAGGTATTGAAACACAATCTATTACAGAGATAGCCGGCGAGTTTGGTTCGGGCAAATCTCAGATTTGTCATACTTTATGCGCAGCTGCCATTTCATTATTAAAAGACGATAGTCTAGATGATGGTGGCGACAATGAATTTTCGCAAAGACTTCCTGGAAGTATCATATATATAGATACAGAGTCTACGTTCCAGGCCAATCGTGTACATCAAATTGCAGAACAAAAGAATCTGGATCCAGAAGACGTCCTAAAGAGAATATATCATTGCAATGTGTATTCAAGCGAACAATTAGAAGCTCTTATTGACGATCTTCCCAAATACATAGAACAGTATAACTCAAAACTTGTGATAGTGGATAGTATCATATCTCTACACAGAGCAGAGTTTTCAGGTCAAGGAACATTGACTGAGAGACAGCAAAGACTTGGAAAGATGCTAAACAAACTTCGGCGGTATGCTGATATTTACAACATTGCAGTCGTAATCACCAATCAAGTTGTAAGTTATGCTGATAGTTCGCATCCTGGATTTGATTATATGAAGGCTGCGGGAGGAAATATAGTAGGTCATGGTTCAACTTACCGAATTTTTCTCAAGAGATCAGGTAAGAGCCGAACAGCTATAATGCAGGATTCACCATCTCATCCATATCAGCGTGTAAAGTTCACAATTTCAGAAAGTGGAATTGAAGACGCTAGTTCTTACAAAACAGAAGAAGAGGAGAATGAGTTAGGATGGTAGCGCTACATTACGACATGAATGATGATAACATGCGGCGTAATTCTAATACCCAAATACTAAGTGATTTATATCCAGATCCACATACCCTTCCAGTCCCACCTGCCTTAAGAGAACCAATTCCATCTGTTACACTATCAGAACTTGAACCTGGAAAGTACATTTCAACATCAGCACGAATATCGTATATCAGGACTGCCGAAAGACATGACGCTCTCGGAGAGAAAGTTGTCTTTACCGGAGTACTTGAGGATTCTAAATCTAAAGTGTCATTTGTAAGTCATAAAATTTCTTACCCACTGATTTGCGATTCTGTGTACGATATACATTCTGCATATGTTCACGAGTTTCCCGATAGATCTTTATTATTGGTAATCACAGAGTTTACCAAACTAAATCCAAAGAATGTGGAAGATGTCCGTGATTATATGTGGATTCCGAAGATTGGCTCTATTAATAGACCACTAAGATACGTTAATTTAAACGGAACTATCTCAACCATACACAGTACATCTGGTTTGATTAAACGATGTAACAAATGCAGATCATTAATTCTGAATGATGCTAATATATGTCCCAATGATTGTGGCATGGACTATTCATGGGATCTTCGTATATCAAGTAAACTATACGACGGTACCGGCGCTATCAAAATGGTCTTGACTAAAGATCTTGCAGCGAAAGTATTACAGCGAAATTTAGGCCAGCTAATCTTACAAGCTTCAAAAAATCAGAATAAAAATAATGAGGAAGAACAAACTCAGCCAAATGACAATTCTTTCTCAACTCTTAGTTTGGAAATTCCATCCAAGTTTGATGTCATGGAAGCAGTCTTGCCTGAGAATGTTTCATCATCACTCTATACTAAATCAGATAAATTGATAGTAACTGATGGCCGAAATCTAGTCTATTTTCCGGTACAAGATACTGACTTGAAATCTAAGTTTGCTGAATTAGGTACAAGACATCTCGATGCCAATGGAACTGAATCCATGGAAGATATTAAAATTATAAGAAGATTAGTTGAGCGGGTTGTTTCGATGTCTATACAAAATACTACAGAAAGGAGAATGAGACATGGGATTTATCTTCTTGAAGATCCGATTGCACTTTATAGATGTGAACGAGGTAAGCTATATCTAGGATTTTCTGTTAATATCAGAGTTGATACACGACAATCTTATCGGGATAAACTACGGCTAACAGTAGAACTAAGTCCACACGCTTACGTTCATGAAAGTGTGCTTGATTATATTAGAATGCGGAGAGAAGCAGGGGCCACAGCCAAATCAGTCATTCGCATGCTATTAAACTATAGAAATAGAGTAATTGTAGCCCCATCTGGCCACTTTGGTACCATAGTAGATGTAATCTCCAAGAAAGCAAGTAATCAGATGGTCTCTGAGCTGGATAATCGTAATTTGGTTGAATTCTGGAAACAAGTCTACAATATTGATATCTCGCCAGATGAGATCCCGCTACTTAAGATTAAGATGATAAACTCTGAGAATACATTTACTTATCCAGCAAGCGCCTGCTACTTTGGCCAGGAATCATTGTATATCGCCGCATCAGTTCAGAAGTTCATCCAATACAAGCACTCCAGTCTTGTACCAAGGATGTACGATGTTGTTAAAAAAGCGGTAAAAGATTTGAAGATTGGCGAAGATCTAAAAATCCAGGTAATCAGCGATGTATATCGAGCCACTAATAGAGAAAACTTGCAGCGGCAAATACTTGATGATGCCAGACAGAAGCTCTATGGCAGGAACGTACATGCCCGTGGTTCTATTATGTACGTTCATGATGAGTTATGGTTCTTCCCAAATCAAATTCATATCACTTGAAAATGCCATCATCTTATACATTCCAACCATATTTCACAGATATGAAATGTGCTCTAGATCTGTTGGATCAAAATCACGCTGTCCAAAAAATGTCAACTGGTTCAGCTGAATTTGATTCACTAATTGATGGAGTTCAAGAGAATTCATTTTATCTGTTCTATAGCAGCCGTGAGAACCAACTAATACTTGACTCATTTTTGTATAGGCAACTAATCAGCTGTATATTACCGAAAGCAAAGAAAAATGGTTTTGAGTCTGTGGCCATATTTCTCAATAATGTTGACCTGTCCCTAGATAGAAACAAGCATAATCTATTGAACCCAGAAAAGATTGCAATTGTGTCAAAATATGCAGGAATAGAACCAAAGATTGTGTCCAAGAATTGTCTTGTACAGACATCCTATAACCTGGAACATCAGGTAACAATCGCAGAAGAAATTGCTGATACAATAGAATCAAATCCAGATATCAAGCTTCTTGCAATAAGAGATCTAACCAAATTCATTATTCAAGACAGAAATGCCGATCGGAGTACAAGTGACGATACGAATACATTGAAGAAAATGCTGGGAATACTTTACAAAGCTTGTACCAAAAATAAAGTCGCTATAGTTGCTACTGGAGGCTCTAACGTGACTTGCTATGGAATTATTCCCAAGCCAATTGGTGGCACATATCTAAAGCATATCGCAAATGTCATTGTACATATTAAGCCAAACCTTTGGTCAACTATGACAACCAATGGCAGTAATGCTAGCCCATACATTTCTTTCAAAGCTTCGATGATCAAGCACCCATACCTTAAGACTCCAAAGTCGGTTAATTTCTACGCGAAAAGAATAGGCAAACGGGCAGACCCCATGTTGTTCACATTGGACTGATTTTTATGGGTAGAATCACGCCATCATTTAGACAACTTTACGAAGAGACGGTTGCCGAACTAAAATCAGAATTACAATCTGCTATGGTTGATCTGGGTCATAAGAGTGCATTTGATTTAATACTCAAAGACGCATGGAGTCGCGAACAAGCTGCTATGGGCAACTCAACTTTGCCAACTGTTTGTGATAAATTAAATCTCATTGCTTCTATTCATAACAGAAAACTTACAGCAGCTATTGCTAAAGAGTTGAAAGATAAAGATATGAAGATAAAACAGCTTTCTGATAAAATCAATGAACTCGAGAATACTGTAAGAATCGTTATGGATAAGCTGAAAGCTGACACAGCTAATATCAAATAAGAAATGGTCGTTCAAACTGCAGTCGGATGGATACTAGATGTTTTGGATGACCATGCCACTAGCGATATTAATTTACTCATTAAATTACAAGATGGCAAAGTAATCAGCTTCAAACATAAACCCAAAGAATATATTTTCTACATTCTTCCCAAGTCTCGATCAACTGGAGATCTTTCTCAACAGTTATCAAGAAATGATCAATTAATCAAGAAAATATTCTGGGATGAAAGGTATATTGATCTTGCAGACAAGGACAAGACCAGATTAATTGGAATAAGCGTAACGGATATCAAATCACAAAACTATCAAACATTAGTAAAGAAATTAAAAAAGGATTCGAGAGTACATTTCTTATATAACACAGAATTATCAGCAACTCAACACTTCATCTACAATCAATTAAGGATTGCACCTACCAGTAAAGTTAGCATCGGATTTGAAGAAGAAAAGCTGCTATCCATTAAAAAATTGGATGACAGTGAGGAGGACGTAACCCCGTCACAGTTTAAGATTATACACATTAGGATCAGCAGCAGTGGTAGTAAACTAAAGCTTAGTGTAAGAGTTGATAATCAGACGTCAGTCATATTCAATGGACCATCTGACGAAAGCTTTGGCTCTTACGTTAATGAGAAAAAACCAGACATTGCTATTATCTATGCAGAGTACAAGCAAGATAATAATATACTAACTTCTATACGTACTGTCCTCACTGATCAATCAAATCAAAAAATCGTTGTTGTACATGCCCATGATGCAATTCAAGATGTACCACTTGTTGAATTGGTTGAGAAAGCTCGATTTAGTTATCTCCCATTGAAGCTGGCTTCAAACTACGGAATGATGAAACTTATTGATAGTCGCATTACTTACGAGTTAATTAAAAGAAACTTTGTTGTTCCCAAAAAGAACATAGTAGCTAAGCATCACGAGGAGATCAGAACCCTAGAGAATATAATTGAATTGGACAAGGCAGGAATGATAATTTCCCCTGAGATTGGATTACATGAAAATGTTGCAGTGCTTGATTTTAACGACGAATATGCTAATATTATTACTAAACATAACATTAGCTACGAAGTTCTGTCTAATGAATTCAGAAAAGATGAACGTCTCGCTATTCTCCCATCAATTATGCAAGAGCTTGTTGCAAAACGTGTATACTTAAAACAACTTTTAAAAACCCAACAATCATCATCAGACAGTCATCTTTACTCTAACTGTGAAGCTCGCTTAGATATACTAAAGCAAATCCTTGTCTGTATTTACGGAACATCTGGTTCAATTTGGAATAGATATAGCAATGTAAAAGTCTTTGAGGAAATAAACAAACTCGCAAGACAGATACTTTTGCAGACTAAAGATATCGTACAAAAAGCTGGCTTTGACCTAATTTATGCAGATACTGATGCAGTCTTTCTGAAGAAAAAAGATTCAACAAGAAAAGACTACGAAGAGATTATGAATCAAATTATCAGAGAGACTGGTCTTTATATGAGTCTGGAATTTCATTATAAATATTTAGTGTTGTTATGCGTCGAAGCGGACGAGAAGATGGAAGCTAGAAAGCATTACTTTGGCCTTACCTACAACAACAACCAGTTAATTACCCGTGGAATTGAAACACGAAGACATGATTCGCCAGCATTCATCAAAGAGTTTCAACAAACATTACTTTCAAGGTTGTTTGATTGCAATACATATGAAGAAGTACTTACAATCGGATATGAAAATGCTCTCTTGTATATTACTCAAACCGTTGACAAACTCATGGATGGCAAAGTCCAGATAAATGATCTAGTTATATCCAAGTTACTGAGACAGAATATAGATAAGTACAAGAGTTTGTTTCCTCACGTCTCAGCAGCCATTAGGTTAAATGTGTCAGGAGCCACCGCGAATCGCGGAGATACCATCCAATATGTTCATACAGATTCAAGTCATACCGATCCACTGCAGAGAATAACTCCTGTTAGCCTCATTTCGTCTAAAGAATATGATAAAGAGAAATATTTGGAATTGCTTTTGGACTCGGCAGAAGCAATTTTATCAATATTTGGATTTAGCCGGTCATTATTTGGGTTTGATAAAAAGCAACAATGGTGGCATGAGATTTATCATCAGCGTGAGCGAGACGTCGAGACAGCAGAGTTATAATCTAGATCTCCTATGTAAAGATTGTTACCAGAGCACAAGGTAGCGTTAGTATATTCTTCAACACTATCAAATAGCAACCTTATCCTCTCATCTTTTTCATATTTCTTTTCTATGATGCTTCTGATACTGCCAAATGCTTGAGATTTATCTTCTAGACTGTCTTTAACCGCGTAAGAAGTTTTTTTCAGTTCAGAAATCTCGTACGCAAGCCAGCCAAATGCTACCTTACAAAGATGAAAATAGTATTTAGCGCGACAAGACTATCTACACCTCCGTCTTTCTAATCAATGCACATTTAGAAATGTCAGATAAGGTTTACGAAATACCTGCTTTTTCTGAATCTTTTTTGCGCCAGTATGTAGAACCGGATGCTTCAAGTAACGTTACATCAAACAAGCCTCATTCATTCATTAATATCTCTTTATGCTATAGTTTTCCCTACTATCACATTGGGGGCAGGACTTCTTTATGTCAAATAGGCTTGGATAGTCATATTATGACTGTCGTAAGGACTAATAAAATTTTTTGCGGCAAATTTACGCTGCAGGAGTCTTTACATATAAGTCTCAGCGGTTTGAACCCCCTTTTCCGAAAATAAGCCCAATCTAGCACTTTTTTGCTTATCAAGACTTAACTAAACTCATTAAGAAAATTTATACTGACAGATTAGGAGCTGGAACTGTAATTATATGGATTATGTTATTATATGAATGACCATTGAAAACCTCTGTTATTAATCTGCCTTTGCATGGAGGACATGCTCCACAGTACTTAATTAGACGAATGATCAAACTTTCTT
>DATBGR010000257.1:0-5190 GCA_036557905.1 Nitrososphaeraceae archaeon
ATGCAGACAAAAAATAGTACATTAGTAAAACAAGCAAAGATAATGAATGTAAATGGAAAGATAGAAATAAATCCATTTTACTCTGGATTTAATACATTTAAGATTACCTTTACCGATCTAAGCGGAAAGCCGTACACCAAAGTAACTGGAGCTGAATTGATTTTCAAGAACGAAATAGCTGATATTGGTCCGATCGTTGTCACGATGAAGAAAATCCAACCAAATGTTTTTACTGTTGGTACATTTATTGGTTTGCCGGGAGAATGGAATATTGCATTAGCTGCTCAACGACAGGCAGATTATGATTTGAATTATGCATTTACGTCTAAAGTCGCTAATGCACCATCTACTTATACATCCTCTCCATCTTCCAACGCGAATATGAAAATGGGTACTAGTAATATTGGAGCCAATAATAATATTAAAATTCTGGGTAACTCACAAAATCAAGAACCAATACCAAAATTCGATTCATTTGCAATACTTGCAATAGTTCTGTCTGTTATACTTGTCATAATAAGTTGGTATACATATAAGAGAAGCAAACAAGACCTTAAAATAGCTATAGATAGATTTGAAGGAGGCAATTAATAGCTAACGGTTAACAAAGTTACTTACACCTCTATTCAAATACCAATCAAGGTGATCTATCCCAGATTAGTTAGCAATGCATCCATGTACTCTGACTCGACTGATCTTGTAACACTGAATCAATGTCATGTTATGTGATAATCAACTCATTTTCTTGATATTGATTATAACTACTATTTGAGAAATAGTCCTTCAATCTTGCTTGTTATATACCTTTGATATGTTTGGTATTGTTAATTTACTGATGATGGATCAGGGGTAATGGTACATTCGTCGAATATTCTATAACATTTAAATCAACACTAGCAAACTACATGACAAATGAAATCCAATAAAAATATGGTATTGTACATTTGTGGATGTACTGCAGCAGCATTAATTCTGTTGTCAATTAGCGCAAACTCCGTGTCGGCTCATCAGAGAGGCCTTTTCACAATTGGTGGCAAGGACTACTTGTTGGTAATGGGCTCGCAGAATGAGCCCATATTCGTAGATGATAAATCTGGAGTCGACTTTTTTGCATATACGCCCGACCCTAAGGATCCAATGAACTCCCAAGCCAATGGTACAAAACCAGTAAATGGTTTGGAAAATACACTCAAAGTAATTGTGTCTGCAGGCAATAAGAATCAAACTTTCGATCTTGAACCAGCATTTAGAGATCCAGGACACTATAATGCCCCCTACTATCCTACAGTACAGACAACTTATTCTTATACACTAAATGGGACAATAAATAATACGCCTGTTAATATTAAATGGACATGTGCAGTTGGAGGAGAAGCTAAATCTGCAGATAACTCTACAATCAAGATTTCAGATGGAGTTGAAAGAAAAGGATTAGCGGGTGGTTTCGGATGTCCAGAATCTAGAGCACATGTTGCATTTCCTGAGCCATATCAATCAAATGTAGATATGCAAGCAAAGTTGGCTGAAATAGGAAATAATACACTAACAAGATGAGGGTAACAAAAACCTGGGACTTGTATTCAACGCTTAGCTACCATATTCAACTTTCTCATTTTTTATATAGAAGGTGATAGAAACTTTACGAATAAGAATCTACATGCCAGACTAACGCTAATTCGTAATGCAAAGTTACAGGCTGAGATAGTAAATAAAATAATAAAGCAATTTCCAAATATGCCGGATCAATGGATTGCTGCTGCACAGTATATTTTATTTTCAACCATATCCTCCTATCTACAAATAGCAGACCAACATGGATTGGAGAGAGAAGATATGACTCTTACCGAGGCAAAAGATAGGATTAGGTATTTGGTATTAGCTCAAACTGCCAGAATAATCGCAGAAATAGATACTTATCCTGATATTGCAAATCTTGAGAATTGGTACCAAAGTTGTGACGAACTTCGGATGCTTTTCGACGGCAAATCTAAAAAGTGTTGACTTGAGGTAAGAATGAGTAGTAAAGGTCGATATGGCATGAATCAAATGCAGATATGCAAGCAATTGGAAATAAGACTTTAAATGAATGGATCTAATGGAAAATGGTCTAGGTAAAAACTAATCAGCTAATCTGCTACATAGTATCACACCTTTTTTTATCTTTTATATCAAATGAATTAGAAGATAATCTGATTAGGACTACAAACTATTGTTATTTGCTTTCAATTTCTATATTGAAGAATACAATTAATTTTTCAGAGTATGTATGCACTAGATCTTCTCATATTATAAGTCATCTATGTGACTGTTTGGCATTTATGATACTTATAAACAATTTTGTATATTTGATGTTCGTATTCGATATTTGTACCAAATTACTTAATAATCAAAATCTAATACCCCAAACCATGCAATCAAGTAGGGCACCTGTCAAAAAATTTGTAGATAGTAAGCCCAAGCTACTTGCATTAATATCCTTGATAGTAATAGGAATTTTAGCTGTCCCAGTAATTCTACCTCATGTGGACCACGTTAACATGATATATCACATTTTACTCCACTTGGCAAGTCTTATTATTTCAATTTTTCTTGGAACTGTGTCCCTTATAGCCTACAAAAGAAATTGTTCTAGTAGACTATTATTTATGGCATTAGGATTTTTATCACTTGTTGTTATAGAATGTCTGTACCTTGTGTTTGCAACTACAAATATTGAGGATATAATAATACCAGTTGTCAGAATTGAATTACCTCATGTAATATTATTTGTAATGTTAACCTTATTTGGAATCGGAGTTTTTAGAGTGAGTAACAAGAAATTATGAATGTAGATATAAAACCATTAGAAGAAGGTACCTTGTCTAGTGACAGTATCAATACTGCTAGAGCCTTTAAACAATCCAAACGAATTACTGGCGATTCAGTTTTAAATTACATTAATATACATCCTGGTATAAGATATCGGGAGCTTCTGCGACTTTCAGGATTTGGTAATGGTGTGTTATCTTATCATCTTTTGATATTGGAGAGGAAGGGCAAGATAAGAGTACACAGAATCAGAAATAAGATGACAAGATATTATCTTACACAAATTCCTGATAAAGATACAAAGATGTTAAGTTTCTTAAAAAATAATATGGCAAGACAATTGGTGTTGTATATTCTAAATCATGATATGTGTTCATTTAATAGTATAGTAGAGTGCAGTGGAAAGGCACCGTCCACCATTTCCTGGCATCTTAATAGACTAAGGGACACAGGTATTATATCAGTTGAAGCTGCGGAACGCTCACAGCTATATACCATTGTGAATAAGAAAGAAGTCAAAAAGATATTAAGTAGATATAAGCAAGTGTTCATGGATAAATCTGTGGATACCTTCGTAGAAATGATAAATCAACTCTAGTTCTTTATCCAAAGGCGTATCTATTGAACTACAACATGGTTAGTATGCAATTGCCGCCATATTATAGCTGGTAGTAATGAAGACACATTTTTCCATAGTACATATATACAGTCGATTTGCCTATCCTGTTTGTGATGTAGTACATTCAAATAAATCTCAAATTCTCTATCTAATAAATTATTTGGAATGAAAGCTAAAAAACCTCTTCTAAGTATCAATTCAAAAAATAACAATTAACTAAATAATTTCATTACTAAATAGTTTGTCTTTTCCCTTTTGGTACATTCGTCGACCATACCAAAAATCATAATATATTGATTGTGGCTATACTAATAGGATCCGCGGGCGAAGGATATTCACATTATAAGTCTTGGCTATTACTGGTGGTGGTAACATAGACAAAAGTGTGAGCGGTTTTAGTGAATTTTAACCGATTTAATTCCTTTGCTCGTTTCTAGTTTATATTTTCATGTGCTATCTTTATATAAATATTGTTGATTCTTCCTCAATTTACGGTTTATAGTTAACGCCGTTAAAGGATCCATGTACCATAATTGATTGCTTATCGCACAAGTCATAACAGTTACTGTACTAGTGCCATTAAGCTTACCTATTGTGTATTTGGATGAATTCAAATCGAATTAGGATTCTGCTAATATCAATAACAGCAGTATCTCCAACACAAATCACATTTTGATCGTTATCATATAGTGCATTAGAGGAATACTATTGTTTATAGGAATGTTGATTTCTTGAGATCATAATCAAAAATACCGTATGGATACCATATTATAGGTAGTGCTTATCAACATTATTATTGAAACTAATTATTACAGAATGCGGGATAAAGAACGATCTTTTTCTGTGCTTTTCTTACGAAAAGCATTGCGCTCATTTGGATTATGTGATAGTTCTCAAACCATATCCTTCATCTAGTTATATAAATGGCTAAAGCGAACCTGATACAATCAAATCAACTTCGCACTTTTGGCATTCCAATCATAACAAGTATTCCTCGCTGATGAGCATTCAATAACTGCTCTACAATATTTAGTTCTGATATTGCTCCCTGCTTATCGTTATTTTTTATGTCATCCATTGATTGTTTTAGATGTGTTCTCGTATTGTTAAATAACGAACTTATAAAATCAATCATCGAAAGTTGATGTACAAATAGTTGGTCTTTTGCCATATTAACTTCTGAGATGGCTTTTTGAGTATAATTTGCATTAACAGCTTCATTGGCGGCTAACAAGTGTGATTCTAACGAGTTGAATGTAGAATTCAGCTCACCTTTCATAGGTAGTTTCATCTTCATCATACCTTGATTGTGTTGGAGCCTAAGTTGACCAACAATACTTAGCTCTGAAATAGCCGTCTCAATGTTACCTGATTTTATTGCATCCTGCGCTGAGTTTAAGTGAGTTATTGATGACTGAAGAATGGGATTAGATAATAGATCAAGAGCAGATAACTGATATTGTTCTATCTTTGTTTTTAAGTTATTCAAGTCAATTAATGCAGTTTGTGTATTATTTGAATGTATATCGTTTAAGGCTCTTGATAAAAGATTTTGAGATGAATTGATGGTAGAAATTAAACTATCTGTGGCATTATATTTCTGTAACATACTTGAACCTGATATCTTGTTACTAGTTTCATTTACAGAAGAGAAATTACTGTTATTGTCATTATCTCCCACTGCTAGTGCTAGATTAACAGTGAGAAGGTTAGTTGTTAATACGCAAGGGATGGCTATCGTCGTGCAGGTAATAAACAAGATT
>DATBGR010000258.1:0-2870 GCA_036557905.1 Nitrososphaeraceae archaeon
AAGAGCGCGCCTATTCCTAACGAGTCATTAAACATGGTGTACGCTGATCTCATAACTTAAGGTCAATGAAAGGGTAGCTTATAAAATATCTAGACATGTTAGACTAAACAGACTTATCATCGAATAGTAAATCTAATGATGTTAACGTAGATAATACCTACAATAGGATAAATTTCGGTGCATTTTAATAATTCTGATTCATGTGTCGCCGGATCTTTGTACCTGATACGGTATTCTACTGACTCCAAATGTATGTTTTTTATGTAGGGATGCAATCTAGAGTAGAAATAATCCAACTTCTTTTCTATTATTGAATCACATGGACTCGGCTAATTCATGGTCTGGGAGTGGCATATAAAGCAGAGTTAGTTTGTGACAAAAGAAGTCGGGTACTGAGCCGAGATTCATCGATCAATATAGTTCATAACTAGGAACCCAAGCACGCTCGCCCGTGTCATCTTTCCCTGTTTGGATCGCTAATGGTGGGGTCAGGAAAGTATCGGTTAAGATATAATTGTCAGTTAGCTTTAGAATTGGATCCACCTATCAGAAGATACTTTAGAATTGGATCCACCTATCAGAAGATATCATCATCCTTCGTTATCATCCCAGGATGATCAGGAACTTGTTAAAACATCATCTCAAGTTCAAAGTATATCTAGCAAATAAGTCTAAAAAGAAGAGCAATAAGTTAGTTGTAGTTGCTGATACTCCAGAAGAATCAGCACAATTTGTCATAGATGTGTATAATGAGTGTGAACCAACAAGCTACTCTAAACTAGATTCTGAAGTAATTCTTCCTTGTAATTAGATACAGGTGGTCTAACTTTTTCCTTTTCTTTTATTTCAATTTGTGTTTCGCAATCGGACCATGCTACAATGCCACCACAATGAAAGCAATGATAAATAATCCTAGTTTTTGATACAGTCGTAGGTACTAATTGCTTGCTAGAAGCAGGTGGGCAAGTACAATCTAGACTATGGAATATTGGCGTATAGTATACTTATCTCCAGTAATTAACACAAACTACTGTGTTAAAAGTTCGAGCTAAGATTGTATTAAGACAATATCCTTAAACATTCGAATGGGAAAGTTTAGACAAATGAAATGAACGTACTAATGAAGAGTTAAAAGGTCTAAACGAATCAGTCATAGCATTCTGCCGTCTGGATAGTATCTCACTGGCTTAACTGACTAAATGATTAGTATTGCCTTATAGTAATCCCGTAATTAACACAAAGTGATTGTCACAATTAACAGGTGACGATATAAAAGCAATGATTCAACTCAGAATCGATATGCAGAAGGAAATCAACCCGCACAAGCAAAGTCTACAGCAAGCGGAATAACATCTAACCGTTTTAGAAACATTACAGTGCGCTCTGAGTTTGATTACTGATGAGGAGGAACTGAGAGAAATAATTGTCGGAACTCGCTAGATTAGACTAAATGAATGATATAATCTTACAATCCCCAATTCACGGCCAACTGGCAAAATTATATTGCTGCCACATATCTGTGATTTTACCATTTGAAATACGAAATAGATCAAAGCCTGTTGCGACATATGGTTTACCTGTAGGTGGATTTCCAAACAATGGTCCTGTATTTGTTCCACTGTTTGTCCATCTGATGATAACCTTGTCTCCTTTTGCAAAAATATCATCATGTACAAGTTTTCTATCTGGAATAGCTGCGATTATTGCGGATGCATATTTCTTTGTCCCTCCAGGGCCTTTACGAAATTCTTCTGGAAGAAGGGGATTATGTAAAACAAAATCAGGCGATAGAATCTCATCTGCTACTTCTAGATTACCTTTTTGAAATATATCATTGTGATAACGAAGAGCTAGATCTTCATTTTTTTCCTCTTCTTCAGAGTAGATTCCCATTATTTCTTACATTCCAGACGTTCTATATAAAGATCTTAATATTAAGCTCGGGATCTTATTATTCGATTTGTGATGGAAAAACAATCAAGGTCATGTATCCTTGAGTATTAGTAGTTTAGAATATATCTAAGCCTAGTAATATCCTTCTGAATTTTCCTATAATAAAGACTACAGCGATGGAATGAAACCCCAAATCACATTACATAGAAAATCACTGAAGTTCTCTACATAGCCGAAGAATAAATATCAGTATTAATATACATCATGCAAAACAACCATCATATCTATTTTGTTTCAACACTTTGTACTTGCTAGAAATTATGTTGGACAACACTAATTTAAGATAAATCCTACCCAGTTAGAATCAGAATCTAACTGCTTTCACATAAACTGAAACAGCAGATTTTGATAATTGTTTCTAAGGATGTATCAATAGTACGTGTTTAGACGTAATGATTCTGGGTGATTTTATTTTCTATCTCTATAGGCATCTATGGTGGATGCCATATTTTGATTGCTGCTTCTGTGTCTGGCCACGTATATACTGCATGCAGTAACCGATCCAAATATAGTCAAAGCTATGACGTTAACCGAATGTGAAATGAGGTTAAGTGATAGCCCATCATTTTTAGATACAACATAGGTACTGCTTCTTAGTGAATCCATTGAAGATGTTTTTATTGGGTCTTTTTGGACATTGACAAGATATGGTTCACTCTTTATTTGTACAAATCCCTTATTGGAGGATGAATATGATGCTATCTGCATTGTGGCAACTATCTCATGAGGATGGGAAACTGCAGTTGGGGAATCATACTTATGATATAAAGGGCCCCATTTACCCTCACTTGATGAAGGAATTCTAGTTATTTTGGACTGGTTAGTGGTTCCATCACCCCAGGATACGGTTAATATTTTCTGTTCAATATTTTTACTACTAGTCGCCGCATCGTATGTAGCGATACCTGCTACTGATA
>DATBGR010000259.1:0-8890 GCA_036557905.1 Nitrososphaeraceae archaeon
GCTGGATTAGACACTATATCTTGAGGTATTAGTTCAGTGCTGCCTCCTCCCACAATACTAATCATATCAATAGTATTAACAATTGTATTTGTTCTGCCATCTATCTTTACAATTTTAGGTTGATCCATATAGGAAGCATAAATCATATGCTCATTATCATCTACTGTTATAGATTGTGCAGGAGCCCCTATTGGAATCTTTGTAATTACTCTTTGTGTCGGTATATCTACAACAGTAATGTAGTCAGCTCCTATACTAGCAACATATGCCAATTTAGTTTTGTTATCAATAGCTAATCCCCATGGGGCTGCGCCTGTTGATATTGTGTTTAATATTTGATTTGTTTTTGTAGAGATAAAAGTTAACCCATCTCCAGCAAGGCTTGTAACCAGTAGAATATCATTGTCAGAATCAACCCCTAAGTTAATTGGATGTACTGGGACAAGTATGGTACCAACTGCTTTATCGGTCTTTGTATCTATTATATCAATTAGGTTAGCATTATAATTAGCCACATACAATAATCCATTTTTATGATTGTAGACCATTGACCAACCTCCTGTTATAAAGGATAATGATAGAGGACCTCCATTATTCTGTTCACTGAGTGGTGGAGGTGCAAGCACAACTTCACTATTAGGCAATGGAATTATCTTGGTCAAGCTCTTTGCGTTTGAATCGTAAACCTCTAACACGCCTCCCTCAAAGGGGGCCACGTATAGCTTTTGCGGAATAGCTTCAACTGCAATAACTCCTGTCTTAGTACGAGTGCTAATATCGCCAATAACCTTGTTAGATGTGGTATTGATAGTTGAGACTATTGGTAAACCAAAATTAGATACATACAGTAATTGGGAACCGTCTGATGATAATGACAACCCCATAGGTCTGCTTGGGGTAGGTATCTGAGCAATAATATGATGCGCGTATGCCAGGTGCGTGCCGGAGAAATAGTTATTGTTATTAAACGATACCATTACTACCGCTGCTGTCAGAATAATGCATAATATCAAGACGGTCAGAAGTAGGATGGTTCTCTCATTTTTCATCTCTATAAATCAGATACTGTATTATCCATCTTCTAACATTTATTGTTATTCTTGTTGTTATTCTTATTTTTATTTTGGAAGGTTCTTAAATTATGGACAATCTTATCCTCATAATATAGAGAATTCCAGATTTTGTTAATAATGAAATCATTCAAACAAGTTGTACACTGGCATTAGTTTTTCTCCATCTAATATGTTATTAAGAAACACATTATAAGCATAATAAAACTAATGTGATATTTAGCCAGATGAAATGGATTCAGGGAAATCCATACATATCTTCTTAGCTGTTGATAGATTCAGAATAGATAGACATAAAATAAGACAGACAGACAGACAGATATTATTTGTTGTTGACGGGACTCCAGTCAAATAGATAGTGGTATGGATTATTGGTTATGGATCGAGGTTAAGTTAACAGAGCCATCAATCATAAAATGCCTTTATATGGAGGATAAAAGGACTCTTGTAACTAACTAAATGTTTTGTAAAATTGTTGATGTGTTTACGTCAATTTCGGATATAAAAGATGATAGCATCATTGCCATCTCCGGTTTTAATATGGCTACAACACCAGAATATCTAATTCGTGAATTATATAACAAGTACACACAACAAGGACATCCAAAGAATATCTTCATAATATCAGATGCTCTACCTGCAGTGCCTGGAAGGGCGTTAGACCAGATAGGTGAAAACTTGTACAAGGAACCAAACCAAGAATTCCTGAAAGGAGCTTTGATGCCTTTCTTAGGATTTTCTCCATGGTTTCAAAAACTTGTAACAGATAATAGAATAGAGTGTTATGGATGGCCCATAGGCATTACTGCATATTGGTTTAGAGAAATAAGTTCTGGAAGGCCTGGTCTTTTAACAAAAATAGGTGTAGACACTTTTCTTGACCCAAGACAAGATAGCGCTGCATTAAATGAACTTGCAAAGAGAAATGGCTCATGCCACGTCAGTGTTATCGATATTGATGGCGAAGATTACCTTCTGTACCAAGCTCCTAAACCAAATTATGCTATGATCAGAGCCTCTGTATCTGATGAGATCGGTAATCTGTCATTGCAAGATGAGGGTATAAGAGGTACTGTTCTAAGCATTGCCCAAGCTGCTAAAGCAGGACCAAACCAAGGCAAGGTAATAGCACAAGTAAGATGGATGTCAAAGTCTGGCACGATAAATCCAAGGGATGTAGACGTACCAGGTCCACTAGTAAATTGTATTGTCGTTTCTCCAAAAGAGTACCACTGGCAGTGTGGCAGTATAGAATACGATCCCAGATTATCTTATAAAATAATCCCACCAGCTGCAGAGAACCAGATTATAGGAGGCATACCTAAAGTATCCCTTGAAGGACATAAAAAGGTAATAGCCAGACGAATTCTATTAGAGTTGATTAGATTATTTGAAACTAAGCAGTCTCCTGTTTTGGTTAACTTAGGAATAGGTATCCCTGCCTTGATTTCATTCGTTGCAGCTGAGGAGGAAGTAACTGATTTTATAATAACGGTACTTGAATCCGGACCTTGGGGAGGACTTGCTCTTACAGGAAATGACTTTGGATTAGCAGTAAGTCCATTTGCACTGTCTACCATACCTGATGTATTTTCCAATTTTGAGGGAGGAATAATTGACGCTGCATCACTTGGGTTTCTTCAGGTTGATCAAAAAGGAAATGTGAATCCTTCTATGTTACCTAACAGGATCTTCGGGCCTGGCGGCTTTCCAGTCATAGCAGGCGGAGTACCAAGAGTATATTTTGCAGGCTCATTTATTGGAGGAAAAAGTGACATCAGTATATCAGACAATAAAATTAAAATTTTGCGCGAGGGCACAATAGCAAAATTCACTGAAAGCGTTTTCAAGATAGTATTTAGTGGAAATCAGGCAATAAAATATGGACAAGAGATCATGTATATTACTGAAAGAGCAGTTTTTAGATTGAATGAGCGGGGTCTAGTTTTAGAGGAAATTGCTCCTGGTATTGACCTACATGAGGACATTCTTTCCAAGATGAGCTTTACACCCATACTAGGAAATTCGATAAAAGAAATGGATACAAGAATATTCAATGAAGAAAAGATGGAGATTAGAGATAAGCTTATGCATATGATCAAGAAGTAGAAAGAATTGATTCTCTAGCAAGTCTTGCTAGCAGAATTCTGTCCCTTAGGTCAGCATCTTTTTCTCTAAGCTTTGCTCAAAGGCTGAAGCCGCCAACAGATTTGGTGTACGATATACTCAAGCTGAATTTGTATTGACTAAGGCTATCCGGTAATAAGATCATGCGCAAGGTCATTTCTGTTCACTATAATCTGTTTTATTTTTGAAGATTGCCTTTCTAATAATTTAGAACTCATCTATCTTCTTGCATAGATTCCAATATCTTTGTATTTAAATCGTCATCGATATCCAAGGTTGCTTTTAGATATTTTGTAAAATCAGAAGGAGTAATTATACCCAAGGGTTTGTATACATCATTATTTTCCGTCACAAGAATATGTCTTACACCATTCTGAATCATTATATCAACGGCTTGTTCAACTGTAGAATTTGCATCAATGGTAAGTAGTGGAAAAGACATTATATCTTTAATTTGTATGTTACTGCTACTTGCATCATTAACACATACTTTTCTTACTAAATCTCGTTCAGTTACTATACCAGCAGCTTTATTGTTATCATCAATTACTACTAATGAACTTATATTCTTGTCTCTCATTTTCTTTGATGCTTTTTGAGCTGAGTCTGCGATATTGATTGTTTCAAGTGTGTTATTTACAAGTTGGCCAACTGAGATTTTTTCCTCAGGCATAGATGAGATGAATGAAGAATTGGTATGTATAAAGATTAATATGATAATGGCAATATTTTTATTTTATTCTTGCATTTACCTTAACTTCATGTGTCATGCTATAGATTGCAGGGCATCTTTGTTCTGCCATGTTAACCAATTCTTGTAGTTGTTGCTTATTGGCATTTTCACTTTCTGCTTCAATCTGAAAGTTAACACCTTCTGTTATTGGTTCATCTGCTACATCAAATGTCTTGGCAAAGTTAATTACACATTCAGTGTTAACATTGAGTTTAGACAGATTTATCCCTCTAGTGGCTCCAATAGTTACAAATGTACCTATAAAACATGACGCAATACCAGTTACACAGTATGCCATCGGACCAAGTCTATTTCCGTTTCCTCCTAAAAATGAAGGAGAATCTATTTCAATTACTTGTTTGCCTTTCTCATATACCAATTCAGTTTTGAACTGATAACCCTTTTTTGGATCAAGATTCCACTCTCCTTGCAATTTTACTGGCTTTTTAAGAGTTAGTTTATCTTTCTTACCATTCTCAGTAGTTTGTTTTATGTTATCTAAGTTTGTATTATTGATAATATTATTACTAGTAGTACTAGTCATTGTTGCCATAGATTTCTTTGCCTTATTTTTAATATGGTGAATATTGTGCAATGCAGTGCAAACTCAGATAATATATTTTCTAATTGGTACAAGTCCATTAATGGCTAATTATAATGCTACGTACTCTCGTGATCATACTATAGGGTATGACAATAACATAAATAATGATGATTGTGACAGCCAAAATCAACTGCCAGCCAAATGGAAGTTTTCTGCACTCAGATCTGAACAGGTAACCTGAAAATATAATGAATCCCAATATTATTGTTGTAGGTGGAAGTTTTGCTGGTCTTACTGCAGCCTATGAATTAAAGCGTTTGTTGAAAAATAAAGTCGACGTCACTGTTATCGCAAGACAAGAACAATTTATTTTTATTCCTTCTTTTATTTGGATAGTACCAGGCTGGCGTAGACCAGATCAGCTAACATTTGACTTAAAGCCTGCATTAGAATCCAAGAATATACGATTCATAAAAGCAGTCCTACTAGAAATCAAGCCCGAGCAAAATTCTATAGTAACAAATGTTGGTAACTTCGAATATGACTATCTTGTTATAGCCACTGGCCCCCATTTTGACTGGAATGAGGTACCTGGCATGGGACCTGACAAGAAAGAAGAAAGAGAAGGTGGAGAAAGAGATGGATTTACTCAGTCAATATGTTCATTGCCGCATGCAATAGAAGCAAGAAATGCATGGAAGGAATTTATCAAAGACCCAGGACCTGTTGTATTAGGTTCGACACAGTATGCTAGTTGTTTTGGAGCAGAATATGAGATAGCATTTAATATTGATAGAGCATTACGTCAGGCAAAAATTCGAGACAAGGTTCCTGTTACCTTTATTACAGCAGAGCCATTTCTAGGCCATTTCGGAATAGGAGGAATGGGAAAAGGTCAACAGATGGTTGAATGGTTTTTCAAGAAATTAAAAATAGAATGGATCACTAATGCCTCTATAAAAAATGTAGTACCAAATGAGATTAATTAATCTGACTGATGGACAAAAGATTCCATATAAATTTGCAATTATTATACCACCATTTAAGGGAATTCAAGCTATACGTAATTCTCCTGGTATTGGAGATGAAAGAGGCTTTATCACTGTCAATTCAGGCTACCAACACTTGATATACAAAAATATCTATGCTGCCGGGGTAGCAGTTGCAGTAAAACCGCCACCTGGACCTCCAACTGCAGTTCCTTGTGGAGTACCAAAAACTGGATACATGTCTGAGGTGATGGCTAAGATTGCTGCACATAACATAGTTGCAGATATTGAAGATAGAGAACATAGTGATGGGCATGTAACATCATCCTCATCCTCATCATCTTCTCATGATGGCCACCATCATCATGAGGAGCTGCCATTTCCTCAAATACATGGTTTATGTATAATGGATGCGGGTAAGCAAGGAGTAATTATGCTTTCAGACCACATTTTTGCTCCCCGTAAATTTCAAATACTGATACCTGGGCCATGGTCTCACTGGGCTAAAATATTATTCGAAAAATATTATTTATGGAAAATGAAGCATGGTGTTACTTATTTGCCTTGAATGCTAAATAGGTAAGGACATAAACATGACAAAGACAACCGATTTGGAACAAATTGCAACATTTCTTAAAGATCCTATCATTGTTAGAATAGTCAGGATACTAGATATCACAAGTTTATCTATACTAGAGTTACTGGAATATGATTTAACCAGAAAAGACATTAATCATGTATTATCAAACGGTGTTATTAAAATTGACAAGTCCCCATCCTCCTCTTCTACTGGTTCAGCTTATGAGGATCAGGATTATAATAAAAGAAATATTCTTGTTAGTGGAGATTATTATTTTTATAATTTCCTAAATAGCAAGGTCAAATTAACTGAAGTGGGCCTGCAAATATTAGAATCTATAAAAGGATAGCAATAAGTGATTGAATGGTTAGAATAGAACGTTATATTTTTATGAAGATAGTGAACAAATAGTAGAACTGACTTCACGTGTAAAGCAACTGAATACGGTGGAAAAAAGTAGTATGGTCAGAAGAGATTGATCTGCTTGATGGAAGAGAAGATATGATACTTGCAGTTTTGAAATCGGATAATTGATAGACAGTAATTAAACTAACTAAGGAATTCAGAAATGGGACTTACTTGTTGCCGATTGCTAATGGCAAACTGAATAAAAACATCGCACCTTTACCATCTCTATTATTCTTAGCCCATATCCTCCACCATGAGCTTCTACAACACTTTTTGATATGAACAATCCTAAACCTGTTCCTGAGGAGGATTTTGAAGCAAATTTGGAAAATAACCTTGGAAATAGATCGTGGTCTATACCAGTCCCTGTGTCCTTTACGCTGACTACCGTAAGATACAGTCTAAGTGCTAGTTAACATTGTGTCTCTAACACGCGTAGATGGGTACTGATATTGTTGAGCAAGTTCTCGAAAGCTTCTTTTGCGCAAATAAAAGAATTTTTGATACGGTAAGCTGGTTCAAAATAGATGCAAAAGAATCTAAACTTGCTGTCATATAATGGAGTAATAGCCAACTTAACATCATCGTCATTATCATATCCTGATATTTCGAAATAAGTTGAAGCCTTATTTTCAACAATACCCTGATCTATGTTGTTTTTATAATGGCTATCATTTGGATCCAGCCTACAATTCTCTATGATCCACAAAAGATAATCAGAATAGAAAAGATACATATTCTTATGCTTGAGAAAAATTTCAACTATTTCATCTATTTTTGAATTTGAATTAGTAATATTAAATAAATTATTTGTACTGGAGATTGTGTTTTTGTAACTGTCATTTGTATTAATCGATGGGATATTCCTGCCATGTCCTACAAGCAATTTTCCATTCTGATCTAAGATACATACGAATTTGATGTGCCAATCCATTCTAACGATCGATGAACATATTTGATTCATGACTTCGCGCTCTCTCGAGTCCATCATTTCATGCTCGTAGAAATACAAAGACTACCGTATATGTGAGATATGTTTACACTGTAATGCAATGCAGACTCAATAACCATTATTATGATATAGGCTTACAGTGCATTATGACCATAATGCCTAGGTTTTGTTCTTAGTATATGACTGCAGCATGGACATTGTACGTCTTTCCATTCCATGAAGATTGCACATACCTGACAACGTTTCTGACCCATCGCATACCTGCTTAGATACGGTGAAGGTTTCTTGGCTCTATACTTTATGCATATACCTTTACAAACCATCAATCCATGCGCCTCTATTACAAGCTACAAAGAAAATGATATCACAGTCCCAAGTAAGTAGACCAGATACTCTATGTCTTGCTGGGCTTTTTTCTTTATACAACCAATAGTACACTTTTTGATATTATATACACAGCTACAATTATCAAAAGAAATGCAAATGCCATAGACAAAGTCTTTTTGGGTAACTTTGAAGCAAATTTTGTTCCAAGGATTCCTCCACCAATTCCCCCGCCGATAAAAAGCAAAGCAATGACCCATTCAATCTGATTGTTAAATGAATATCTTATAGCAGTGGAGTAACCAAACATGCTTACTGGAATAAGTGAAGTTCCTATGGCATCTATTATATTCAATCCCAAATGCATAAGTGAAGGAACGATTATGAATCCACCACCAATTCCAAAATAACCTGCGGCTAGACCGACGAGAAACCCTGTTGCTAGCAGTTTTAGCAGTTTATTAGTATTGTTATTCTGATCATACAAGTCAGAGTCATCTGCTAACACGTTGACACTTTTATCTTCATTTTTGGAAGAATTATTCATCATATTATTGAATCTATTATTTTTGTCAGTCTTATCATCATCATAATTGGGATTATTCTCCATGATGGATACATTATCCTTAGCTACAAGTGTAGTAGTTGAATTTTTGATTTTAATGCCCTTTACCTTAGTTGACTGTCTTAACATCCTTACAGAAATTATGATCATAAATATCCCAAATAGGATTAATAGACTATTTGAAGGAGTGAGCAATCCTAGCTGTGACCCAAGGATTGTGCCTGCAACTCCAGGTATGGCAAACCTCAGACCTTCTTTGATTTTAACATAACCCCTCTTGTAGTGATGTACCATATTTGTCAAGGCATTTACTCCTACTGCGAGAGCTGATGTTCCTATTGCTATATGGGCATCAGTAATACCTACAACATAAAGCAGGAGAGGAACAGCAAGAATAGATCCTCCTCCACCAATCAGACCCAGACTGAAACCAACTATAGCTCCAGATATCAACGATAATAAAATAGTTAACGGCGTATAAGTTTGTTGGATTGGTATTACAGCTAGAATTGAAACGGGCTGGTGAAACACCGAAGCGATAGCAGCAATATTATGCTGGTTTAACATTAGAATAGAATTAAACAAGGAATTTATTGAA
>DATBGR010000260.1:0-5328 GCA_036557905.1 Nitrososphaeraceae archaeon
AGAATTTTCTAAAAAGATGTCTGCAGGAGTGAAAGTAAGGTTTAAGGAGGCTAGCTCTTCTTCTCCCTAACAAGTAGCAGAAGTAATTTTAAGTGCAATCAAATCAGAGAAGCCTAATACCAGGTATCTAGTAGGTAACGATGCTATTGCCATTAAGGAAAGAAGAAAGAACAGTTCTGATTCTGAATTAGAACTATGGATCAAAGAAAGCATATTAGAACAAAAAGGGTTTGAGAGAAGGTAAAAACGAGTATTAATGAGTTGTGATCAACTATAAATACATTCTGTCAATTAACAAGCATAAATCTTCATAATCTTTACCCAAAATTGTAGTGATTAGTAACTGTCATCATGTTAGTATTGCCATATTCGTTGCTCTGAACGAAACTATTTAGCTTGACAAGAACTTTTTTTATCCTCCTAATCTAGAGAATTCCAGATGGTTAAGTTACTATTCTCAGATGTTCGATTTTGTTGAAATTGATTCTTAGTTGAAGAAATATATTGCATAGTGATAACATATAGGCATGGCTCAAACACTTTGTATAAAATGTGGTTCAGAGCTCAAAGCATCTTCCTATTGTCAACTTTGCCAACAGCCGTTAATTTTTGCATGCACATCTTGTGAATATATTACAGAAGAAAAAGTTCATACCGATTGTATCAATGCAGAAGTATTGTCAAAGCCAACTGTGGCAATGAAAGAATCTGAAATTGCAACAAAGATAACACCAACATCTAAGGATACAAGTAATAAAAATCAAAACGAGGCTATTGTTATTAAACACCAAGAAGAAATAGCTAAAGCACCATCTAATTTGAAAAAGAACCAAGATAATATCATCCATCCGTCTGTGGCAAGTTCAGCAACTTGGCAAGGCTTAATGAGCTATTGGTTTAATGCTTATGAAGAGTTTCTTAAATCTGTATCAAAAATGAATGAAGACTGGTATAACCGATTTTGGAAGCCTTGGTTTAATTCGTTCAAGAATTAAATGACTTTAACTTTCTGACTTTTTATCGTATTTGCTGCCTTTAATTGTTGGTGCGGAGTCTATATGACGGAAAATATCGATAACGCTCCTTTATAATTGTTGGATGAGAAAAGTTCTGTGAACAGCAGCCAAAGGTCGAGCAACCGATGGCAAAATAAATCTTCATCTGACTGGAAACAAAATCGGGCGAAAGAATCACTGGCAAAATTGAGAAAGTGGTGATAGGTCTTCTCAGTGAACGAATAATAGATCCTGAAGCTGAAGCAAAAGTTGCCAAGAGACAGCAATCTAATAGATGACTGCAAACGATAACCTTCATATGGCAATGCTTATTGTCTTGCGTGCCGCATAACACTTAAACACTTTTTCTGTTATAGATACACCGGATCTTAATTTAGTCTGATTTGGGATTATGAAACTAAGAATCCATCACTTAAAACTTAGGGAATATATCATACTGACTAATTATTGTTGAATGTTCATAGTATTCTTAGTAAAAAATAGTGTCCATATCCATATGCATAAGTAGTCCGTTCGTATCTTAGAGCATTGCTCCGATATATTCATTCATTGCGACCATGTAGAAAGTCCAGTAACCTCGGATTGGGTGAAAATATCCTCTTAGGTTCTGGATTCCAATGGTCATTATATTTTATACGTGAGCGAGCTAAAGTATGACAATCTTCCTGATACAGTCTTAAAGTATAACAGCCAACAAGGAATCAAGGTATGGAGCGGGAGCCAGTTAGTAACCAATTCACAACAGAAGAGTTACAAACTATTCATGAAGCCTTGGTTTTTTCGCTTAATTGTGTAGAGGCTACTCAAGGCATTCCACCATTTAATAAAATGGGAAGTGTTCTTGCCAAGGTAGACGGACTATTACAACAGGTCCAATGACATAACATAATTTGTTAGATGAAATAGGCAGTCATTGTTCAAATAGGATTTAGTAGACCAATGTTGGCATTATTATCTCTACTGATAATAGAACGCTTAAGCAGGAGAGTTATAATTTCATTCATACTTAATAGCGACCACTACTAACTCAATGGTAGTATGGTATTGCATGGAATTTTGGTTAACAATCTAACGGGCAGATGCAACGGTTGCTATTAGTAGTTGACGACGACCACGATATTGTCTCACTGATTAAAATTAGCCTTGAAAAAGACGGTTTTTCTGTTCGTTGTTTTACTGACCCTATACCCGCACTAACAGACTTTAGGTTACATTCTGTTGATTATGATCTTGTGATGTCAGATGTTAGAATGCCTCATATGAATGGCTATGAGTTTGTCCAGCAAGTAAAAAAGTTAAGACAAAATATCAAAATTTTGATTATTAGTGCTTTTGAATTTGATATAGATTTTCCAAGCAACTTTTCGCGTTCTGATGTAGACGAATTTATAGAAAAACCGGTATCACTGTATAAATTGAATGAAATAGTGCACACACTCACACATACATATAGGAATTGAATTCTACTAGCATATAAAACAGGTCTAATGGCTTCATATAGTTTGTCAGTGGAATTAGGCAGCAACTGTTCAAATACAATTTTGTCGTAGTAGTATGACTGCATTTACGTAATATGCCTGCCTGCCAACGTCGTTTCAAGCCGTAAGTGGGACCGACTGACGTATGAATGCCAGGAAATCAAAACAAAACAAAACAAAACGAAGTAAAAAATACTAACTAACTAGGTCTGAGGGGACGCACTCAGACTTTATTTCGTTTCCTATATGCTAAGTAACAGATTTGCTGTCGCTGCTAAGTTGCCATTTATCAAGGTTTTTTCACTTTCCTCATTCTACTGGAATTGTACGCTTCCACCAACCCACAAAAACTGGAGTTTGCAGTTCACTCTTAATGTCCTTGAAAACGCCTAGAACAAATAGAAGACAGCCTAAACCTATTGCCAGAAGACCAGGGCTACCCTCTGCTGCTCCTAGTGACACACCTACCGTTGTTGTGACTGCTCCTCCGATAGTTAGGATCTTGCTTACTGCAGACATACCAAACCCTCCTTTTGTTTTAGCTGATGATGATGCTGATGATGATATTCCTGTATCATCTCGAGTAGAAGCTGGTCATAGGTCTGGCCCTTCCTACCGAGAGCCTTGAGCTCGTCTCTCGTCTTTGTTTCTAGTAATATAGTAACCTTTGCCATTTAACTTACCTCTCACCCTCGAGGATATAATACCGTATGAAACCGTATAAGGACTGGGTCTACACTGTGTTGCTCTGCGTAATCGTCTGTTGCCCAGCATGACTCACGTAAAGTCACGCCTGCAGTACCGTGATATTCTTGTTATTAAGATTGTTTATCAGACTATCATTCAGTACATTATTAATAATATCACCGGCTGCTTAATTCTAAGTCATTGTAGTAAGAAGACTAGTAATACTTTATCTAGTGATTATAAACTAATGGGAAGCATATTAAAATCGATCAAATCAAATATCTGTGTCATCGGAATGGTTGCAGGACTAGTCTTCGTCGTCAGTTTATTCTTGTTACCGCTGCATGAAAAATGGTGGTAATGATAGACGATTGACATGCAGAGAAAAGAAATAATATGATAAAGCTGTCGTTTTCCTTTATGGATTAATCTAACACAGCTGCGGCCCATTCTCTATTCTTAAATCTTAACTGAAATTTGTTTAGTAGTGATTTAAACATTCACAGATCTATCCTCGATCTCAGTTACTCATAAATATGCTGAGTCGATCACTGCATGAATTAATACCATCGTAATCACTACTGTCTATGTATACCAGGGGATTATTTGGTAATCATTGTCAAAGCGAAGTGTGGGTCAGATAGTAACAATCTATAAGATATGATGTGAACAGCCTCATATCTTTTATTTTATATGATTACTAAATGTGGGGATTGTTGTAGAGAGACTTGCTTTGATATTATTGTCTCGCCTGTTGCTGTGTTATACTCGATTTTATGTTCTATCTGTAATATTTCTATCTGTGTTTCAAGCATGTAGTTTATCGTTAAGATTTAGTGTTCTAATCCAACTCAGCAGATAATCTATCAATTAAATATTTTATTGACACTGGCTTTTCAATAAAACATCCTAAATTGACATTAGAGTATACATCTCTTAGGGCTCGAATATTTACTACGAATGCAGTCATAAAACATACTCTAATGTTAACATCTAATTGTACTACCTTTTCAAATAACTCAAAGCCGCTCATGTTTGGCATGTAAACATCAGTTAAAAGAACATCGTAGAAATGTGGTTTGAATTCTTTCAGTGCTAATAATGGATCGTTATATGTGTATACTTCAAATCTTCTCTTGTCGCCGTCGCCATAATAATGACCTTCTAAACCTGCTTTGAAAGTTAAAGTAATATCAGGATCATCGTCTACAAGGAGTATTCTTTTGATAAATGGTGGTTTTAGAGATACTTTTGCTTCCGTTTTTACGATGGTGTGTAAATTTGATCTCTGATTTTGTGGGCAATTTTGATTTGTAAGGGAGGCAGAAGATTCGGAAAGATAACGAAACGAACTAATGCCATTATCTAAAATCGGATATGAATAATGGCTTTTAGTTCCTATCAGAAGCATTTTAGGATCTTTTAATTTTTCTATCCTCGTCTTTATATAATTTTCTACATTTCCCTTATTACAATCAGTATTTAGTATCTGACATTCAGATATTTGTATCAAAACATGAAACCGTTGTTCCAAGCCTCTGCCTGTTAGCGCTACGTTCAAAAGGTGGGAATATACCTCGGCATGTTACCTCTGGATGACTCTGACTGACGATTCTACTCTAAAAAAGATTATGAAAATGATGTCCAACTATTGGATTGTTTTTGGAGAAGTATCGACGCTAATAGTTTGTCTAGTTCTAGTAGTGTCTATTCTAAGTGTGTCAGGATTTTCAACTCGCCCCAACCCTTCTACCGATATCCCGATATTTACTGCATTAAGTGTATTTAGCATCATTGCACAGCTGACCATCTTGAACTTTGTTTACACAAGAAATGTTCCTTTTCAAAGGTCTATACTAAGAATCATGTATATGGCAATGGTGCTGACGCAATTGGCAATTATTATCATTCTAGTAATAATTCTATTTGAAGGAAATAAAGTTTGGACAACAAATGCTGCTGTATTAGTTGTAGTCATATCTAGAAAGAATTTTGAGCATAATGAAAAATACTCTATAACACATCAATTTGGCGCGGGAGCTGCATGGGAGAATTTAGCTTTAAAGGCATCATCAAGAGAACTAGCAGTACATGCAATGCAAGGATTTGATTATGAGCGAGCTAGAGCAGATTTACAAATTCCTGAT
>DATBGR010000261.1:0-4273 GCA_036557905.1 Nitrososphaeraceae archaeon
GTTATTAGAGTTGGGTTTAAACCAGCTGCTTCTATTGTGAAACCTCAACGAACGCTAAATTTGGCCACCGGTGATGAAGTTGAATTGAGTGTTGCTGGACGACATGATCCGTGTGTTGTCCCTCGTGCTGTACCAGTTGTTGAATCAATGGTATCCATAGTTTTAGCCGACCATGCGATCAGAAGTGGACATATACCTGCAATACTAAAGAGTTAATATTCAATTGACTAGTCAAGATATTGAGAAATTAAGAGTACAGATGCGTGATCTCACCAATGATATATTTCTCAAGGTGCAGCAAAGGATGGAACTTTCTAAAGAAATAGGAGAAATCAAATCGCATCTTTGTTTGGATGTCACGGATCAAAGTGCCGAGTGTGACATTCGGAAGTCAATATTGTTATTATCCAAGAATATTGGTCTAGATTCGAAATTTGCAAACCGGCTGCTAAATGTATTGTTTACAGAGTCCGTCAGAGTCCAAGAAATGAAACAGAGTGATGGAAAGCAAACTCATTTGAGCATATTCAACAAAGCCAAACAATTGGAGGCAGAAGGTAAAAGGATAATCCATATGGAAGTTGGGGAGCCCGATTATAGAGCACCACTTTCTGTTCGTAACGCATTAATTGAAGCCTATGACTGCGGACACTATCATTATACTGAAACTGTAGGGATATCGAAATTGCGACAAGGAATCGCGAAAGATGTAGGACAAGGAGTCTCCGACATTAATGTCCTTGTGACTCCTGGTGCGAGGTTTGGTGTGTTTGCCGTTATATCTGCATTGGTTCAACCCGATGACGAAATAATATCAATTGAGCCTGCATGGCCCGCATACAAGGAGTGCGCAAATTTCATAGGGGCTAGAGTGAGGTCACTGAGAACTAACCTAGAAAATGAGTGGACCCCTGACTTGGGGGATCTCGAATCTTTGACAAGTGATGATACAAAATTGATAGTTCTAAATTATCCGAATAATCCGACAGGAAAGATTCTGGACGATAAGATATTAGGAAAAATAATCAATCTCGCACGTGAGAAGAACATATTTCTACTGAGTGATGAAGTTTATTCCGACTGCACATTTAGTAGTTTTCGTAGTATTCTGGAATATGAATATGATCGAAAAATTATGATCTCTAGTTTTTCAAAGCGTTTTGCGATGACTGGATTCAGAATCGGATATGTTGTTGCATCAAAGGATATCATAGATAAAGCCAAAAAAATCCAAGCTTTAGCGGTGACTAGTGTTTCAGAACCTATTCAATACTGCGCCCTAGCTGCTTTAAATAATGGTGGCGTAGACAACACTCATTTAATTGAAAAGCGACTCGGACTGATTATGAAAACTCTTGACAGACTATCGATTCCATACATGAAGCCTAATGGGTCTTTCTATGTTTTTCCAAAAATTGGAGACGAAGTCGACCGCAAGGATTTAGCTCTTGTGGATGAGCTATTACAGTCAGGTGTAGCTGTTGCACCTGGGAGTGGGTTTGGGAACCAGTACCATGGTTTCATACGGATATCCGCGTGCCAACCAGAATCTTTGCTCGCTGAAGGGATGGAAAAATTTGAAAGGATTTGGTCATCACAATAGCATCGTCAACGAAAACGATTGGTATTGTGGGATGGCTCGGAAAGATGGGAGATTGGTTCGTAAGATATTTTTCGAAAACCAACAAATCTTTGCTTGTCTTTGATATTCGATCTAAACCGTCGCATAGACATCATAAGATTAAAGTCTGTAAATCATTGGAAGAATGTGTAGCACTAGCTGATGTTGTAATAATTTGTGTTCCTCTTGACGAGACTCAAACAATGATACAAAAATGCATTCCCATAATGCGTAACGGCGCCTCTTTGATTGAAATATCTTCAATTAAGTATACCACCTATAGAACTTTAAAAACAATTGATCGCCGCATTAATCTGCTATCGATACATCCTATGTTCGGCCCAGGGGCTGTCCGTCTTAGTACGCAAAAAATTCTAATGATACCTGTCAAAAATAGAAGACGAGAGTTAAGTATTCTTAATGCATTGTTTTCAAATATAAAAATTATAATCATAAATAACTGGAAACTTCACGATAAATATATGTCAATGTTACTCTCATTGGCTTATTATATAAATTTAATCTTTGCACAATGCTTGACTGATCAAGATATGCCAATTCTGAAGTCGTTGTCAGGCTCAAGTTTTGCCATACAGTCATTGTTAAGTGAAAGTATGTTAACAGACGAGCCAGCTATGATTACTTCATTGTTTACAGAGAACCCTTTTGCAGTTGATCTTATTAGAAAATACAACTACCACGCTACCGCTCTTACTCAATATATCACTCATCACGATAAAAGAAAAATTAATTCACTCATTCTGGAGATGAAGGATAAATTGTCGAACGATATTGATTTTAACAGATCATATGCAAAAATCTATAGCATATTAAGCGCATTACCAACTAGGGGATTTGAAAAACAAATAAACTCATAGATTAGAATATTATTGAGACACCAATTCGATTTGTTTATCTTTATTAACCGGTTCCTCCAAAGTAGCTCGCATATTGTTTTAATGAATGGTTTGAAAACAATGTAACTGGGATGAATGAATATACTGAAATACATGGTTCTCAGAACAAGATAGTGCTTTGCGAATTGCATGGGAAGAGATGTCAATTTATTCATTCTTGTAGGAAATGTCCTTGTTGTAACAAGAAAATCTGCCTGTGCAACTATATATTATAGTAAATGCAAGTCATAAGCTTGCTATTCAATAAAGCTTAACTTTGTTAAAAAACCTTTGAATTTTCTATTATTATTTTATTTTATTTGTTATGATGAATCTACTAATTTCTATTTACTACTTTGCCTCAATTAAAGTGGATTTATATTATTAATATTGTACCCTTGCAAACGTTCTTACGGACCAATGTGATGGAATATTTTGTATAGTAGATTTTTATGAATGTAAAATTCGTCAACCATCTAAATTGTTTGCATCACAGAGAAAAACGGGTAAAGTTGGCCTTGGATGAACTACACGTAGTAAATGGAAACGAGTGTATAGAAGGATTGTTGATATGTGATCAATGCAATATTCGTTATCCCATCATTGAAGGTGTGCCTATTTTGGTAAAGGACTTCGTCAGCTATGTTAGCAGTAGGGGCGCCACTTATGGAAGCTGGTTATTAGCGTGTAAGACTCTTCAAATGAAAAATTTTCTAAAAGACTTCGCGTATCGTCTAAATCCTGAACAAGTCTCGAACGATCGCTATGAACAGGACGGGCATTGGTTTGCACCTTATAAATGGACACAATATGATTCAACGTTTGATGATCCATTCCTTAAACTGCTAAAGCGAGACATTAAGCCTACGGAGCTCTACGATAGAATCATTGGACGGATGCCTCTTAGGAATGAGGGTTTAGCTCTAGACTTGGGATGTTCGATGGGTTATACTACGTTGCAACTCTCTCACAAGTACTCTTATGCAATTGGTATAGATTTGTCGTACTCCTCTATCAAGGAAGCACGTAAGCGTATGTCGCGGGCAAATATCGGAAATTCGGAATTTTGTGTTGCTGATTCTATTGATCTGCCCTTCGATGCATTAAGATTTGATCTTATACTGGCTCTTAATCTACTTGAATTAGTTGATCCGAATAAATTGCTTTCCTCAATCCATCGACTTCTTAAGCCACATGCAGAAGCTGTGTTTGCTGATCCTTATGATTACAACCGAGAGCCTAGACAAATGCTTGAACTCGATGGAAAGACTTTTAGAACACTTCTGTGCGATTCAGGTTTCGAGATCTTCGAAAAATCTAGGAAAGCTGAATCTTTCATTCCGTGGATTTTAAAGATTGCCAACAGGGCCTACCTCTTTTATTTTGCCGATGTTATTAGGGCAAGTAAAGTTTCAAAGCACAGATAGCCTGATTGTATTCAAAATTCACTAGAGCCAAAGCTAAATAGGATATAAAAATATACAGTACTCATACGCACTCACTTGATTATTAGTCATTATATTCAAATAGAGAACAAATAACTACTGGAAATTTCATACAGCATATATAGACGATAGACAGAGTCTTTTTGTTGTCAGCAAAGAAATGGTTAGATAAAGATGTTGAATTAGACTGGGTAAAAGGGCAGACGTTTTCCGTTATAGGCTATGGTATTCAAGGATCGGCCCAAGCGAAAAATATGAAGGATTCAGGCTTGGACGTATTTGTAGGGCTCAGAAGCAATGGAAAAAGCTGG
>DATBGR010000262.1:0-3879 GCA_036557905.1 Nitrososphaeraceae archaeon
CTTTTTCATATCTATATCCCCTCTACTACATCTATCTTTTCTTGTTGTTGTTGTTGTTGTTGTAATTGTTGTTGCTTCTCATTTTCATTAATAGAATGTTATTATTAATATTGAAATTATTATTATCTGAATTAGATGCCACATTTTCAAATGAAATTGAATAATCAATCGAAATGTCAAATACATCCTCAGTTTTCTTGATTGCACCATCTAACAGTATATGTTGAAATTGATGTTTGCTCGTCCCTATATTAATATCAACTACAATCTCCTTTTTACTCGAGTTTTTAACATTAACCTTACATCTATTCCGTTGTAGTATGCTAATGAGTGTTATACAAGCAGCGATTTTTTCAATAGATTGTTTATTTTGGGGCTGCAATATGGATTTATATATTTCAAATAACCAATTGGCAGTTTTTACTTTTCTAGTATAAACTATCGACAGAGCAAGGACTAGTTGCTCGCCATGAGTGAGATATTTGTTATCATCATCAATAATCATGTAGAATAGATTATGTATGTTTGTAACATATGGCAATTCAGATATTTGTTTTAATGCAATAACAAGTATCTCGTATTCCCTTTCCTTAAATAATCCTGTCGAAAGTAGTGACAACACAAAGTTTCTTCCAAATCTTGGCAGTTTTTCCAACTGGCAACTAAATCTGATTGAGTTTTGAATCTGATCTAAACTCATCGAAAATTTCTTAGAGTTTAGAAACGACAAAAGAACTCCTTCTCTTAATCCTTGTGAACTTACAATAATCTTGTCAAATCGTAATTTCTCCATTAAAAGATGTATAATACATGAACCTGTAGTGATAGTTTCAGCCCTATCCTTACCAATTGCCTCAATATTGGCAAGTTCATGTATTGTCATTTTAGAGAAGTGAGTAGTAATCAATTCAACTGATTTATTGTCAATACGGTAATTATGGATTTTATGAAGCACATACTTGCTAACTTCTTGATCATATCTAGCTATCGCACGCAATGTGCCTCCGACTCCAATGAGCGAGGTATCAGGGCTTAAATTAAGATCCTTTCTACTTGGCAGATTTTTGATTACGTAATCCTTCATCTTTTCATAATCCTTTTTATCAAACATAGTATATTGGGAATCGGATATTCCATATTTTTGCGATAGTTTTAATACCCCAAGTGGTAATGATACAAGTTTCTTGACATTAAAATTTTCTGTGTACACTATTTCTAAACTGCCGCCACCCAAATCAAAGAAGAGGGACGTTGGTATACAAGTGGAATTTAATGCTCCCATATAAGAGTATAATGCTTCTTCTTCTTCAGACAATACCCTGAACTGAAATCCTGTTTCTTCTTTTAGCTCTTTAAGAAGTTTTTCTCTATTTCCAGCTTCCCTAACTGCACTTGTAGCTACAGGAATTACATGTTCGATTGATTCAAACTTAATGATATCTCGAAACATTTTTAAAGCATCGACTGTTCGATGAATAGATTTTCTTGCAATATTACCAGTCGTAATAAGGTCATCTCCGGCTTTAACTTTGATTCCCTCTTGAAGGTATGCTTTGTATAAGAGACCTCTTTTTACTTGATAATTCGCTAATTTTATCGAATTATACCCAAGATCTATTATAGATATTTTCAAATCGTTGTTATCATCCCACATTATAATTATAACAATAAAAAGATGTGAGGATCTTTTTCATTTATGAACAAAAACATTTTCTATCGGTGTAGTATTTTAGTTAGTAGTATATAGATCATATAGATTCTATAGCATTAGAAGTCCGAAACAATCTCACCAATTTTCTTCTAATTTTACATATAGAAAAAATATGAAAAATGGCATAGTCAGACAATTTTAAAGTGATTTCCATCACTGTCTAATAATGTCAGTCATCATTGCAATAAATAAGAAATTACTAATCCTAGATACAAAAAGAAAATTAACATTCAACTGCTTGCGGTGTATGATTTACAGAATACTGCATAGTTATCAGAAAAGTGAGCCGATTTAAAGATGCTGTAGCGTAGTCGACCACAGTCTCAACAGTTCTTGCGGATCAGATTGTTCTTTCTAAGCCTACTTGAAATAGAACATATTTGATGTCTATGTACTAGAGATTGTGCATTTGATAGTTGAGGTAAGTCTATTTCATAAAGCCAGTTTATTGATTAAAGACTACTATCCTGCTTTTAGCCTTTAGATACAGCAACAGTCAGCTTTTACTTTTTAGTACACATGACAAATCAATTTGGTGCTCTACTCGATCTGATCTGAATAACAAAACAAATTATTTGTTGATACCAATATCAATAATATTAGTTCATTTATCCGTCATAGCAAATAAGAACCAAATCATGATCCAAAGCTATGCTCGGCTATAAGAAGAACAGATGATTTGCAGCGAATAATTATTATACTACCCTCCCTCTCTATTGTGTTCTTTACAATTTAAATATACACAATGGAGGAACAATGTAACAGATTAGCGACAGTTCATACTCACAGTAGTAGTGATTGTCTAGAATATCAAGATATAGTTGGAGATAAAAATACATGAATACCGATATACTTGATGTCAGAAAGACTTATAATTATTTGCGAAAAACTCAGACCCATCTTGTACAGTCGTCTGAGATAGCTACTGCCTGTGTATGTCAGAATTTGTTCAAGCTTGATTATCCATATGGTGCAATTCGAAGTGATAAAGACTACTTGATTGCCAACACAATTCATAATATAATGAACTTGTGTATGGGCGGCCCAATCATAGAAAATTGGCAATACAATTCAAATGAATATGAAAATCTCACCGAGAAAATAGTCAACTAATCACACAATATAATGAATGAAATTATTAATTATACACTAGATATTACGAATAAAGAGAACAGATCCGTCCAGCACGATTTCAAAGATCGGGTCAATGAGATCTATCGCGGTCTAATTGCAGAAATCTGTAAGCGTCTGATGAAGAAGCATGATAAGCCTGATAGAATTATAACCGAAATTACAATAACCAATATTAAAGATCATCATGAGGGAAGAATTGATGCCTTGTTAGAATATCATAATGGCTATGGAATACTTGACTGGAAAACATACGATCTAAAATAAAACTATTAGTGGTCGTGAAAAATGGCAATTAATCGCAAACAGTCTACTCGCAAACTATAGATATTGTCAGGATGAGGATGATTGGAATAGATATAATTTTTCTTGCATTGTTCACAATAGCGGAGCTTATTTTCCTAAACTCGAGACCATCAGGAAAGAAGTAGATAAAATTAAAATTAATAGAAAATTTGCCTTCGAGGTGTTATGCGGTAAGCACGTACGCGCAGAGAGACCATCATTTTGTCCTGTATGTGACAAAGGTAGGGAAGGAAGCGAAGAATGTCTTTTCTATCAGATAGATTCCAAGCTAGCCCATGAAGGTAAACTACCTGCACAATATGACAAAATGACGAGGCAATTTTTTGCCAAACGTTACGCCATACTAAAGGAAAGAGCCGAAACCCACTTGCATAAGCATGTAGCTTCCAATTTGATAGATCGACATGGCGAGAAAGAGGCTTTACGAAGACTAGAAAAAACTGGCGTAATTTGTAGTGGATATATCTATGATTTTGACATTGAGGAAAGAGTAGTTTTGTCGAGAAACGATGTCGACTTTTCATTGGAACCACGTAGAATTGTAAGAATTATAGGAATTGAACCAAAAAGACCATTTCTTTCGTGTATTAGTGAGCAGGCCAGCGTAATGGATGTAAGTAATAACAAGATCACTCTAAGTTTCAGATCCAAGGTAGCAGTACATAGAGCCAAGAAACAATTATTTCATTTGCCAATCATCATGATGAGAGATGAGCTAAATCTTACTAGAA
>DATBGR010000263.1:0-3802 GCA_036557905.1 Nitrososphaeraceae archaeon
ATTAAATTGCAGAATAGTTCGATAGTCAGTTCTTTGGTTAGTTAGTCCTGTAAATCATTTAAATAACAAAGATCTTGTATACTCTACAATATGTCATCAAGGCTATATCAAACAAACACTCAACTTGATGGCCAAATCTTCTAATTGGATAGTATATCTACTCCACAATTATATTGGTATTTCTTACAGGAAACTTCAAAGAGTAAAATAACTTAATGCAAATAAACCTTATTCGTGGCATGTTTTCTTGAATATGACAACAAAGGCTTATGTGATAGCTACGGCTCTTGTGGCACTAATGACTCTCGGAATCATCGCTCTAGTGGCTTCTCCTGTACTATCTATAAAGATGGATGTTACCGCTAGAGGACAAGATGGCGGCCAACGAGCTGGGAATGGGGGTCCTGGTGGAGTTGCTGGACATGGTGGATATGGAGGAGACACTTCAGTTGACAATATGGGAAAGTACGGCAATGGCATCAGAAATGATGATGGTCATAGTAGTCGTCATGGCGGAAATGGTGGCCTTGGCGGAGACGCAAATGGCGGAAGAGGTGGAAATACTCCTAACGGTGCAGACGAAACCGTTATTAGCATAGATAAAACCTACTAAAGAAGATTGATAGTCAGAGCCTTACAAACTCACTTTTTTTAGATTAATTAGATTAAGACAGCGATTATTTACTTCATAACCTTTGTTACATTATACCTCATAGGCTTCTCTTTTGTATAGTCGAAGTATATTTTGTTTGACTTTGTTTCTGAGCCAGCCACAATCACATGATTGAAGGGCAAAAATGTAAAATGCCATCCACTTCTACAATTGAAAATGAAGGCAAGAATCATAATAGTAACGCAATTTCTAATAACTAAGAATAACTTCCACTAATGACTGACGATGAGCGATAAAACAAAGATGTGTTTGTTTGAGCATCATGTGAAATCAGAGAATATATGGGACTGGTGCCCCTAGTTCCTGAATTAAAAACAATAATTCTTATTTGATTTTCTGAGCTCATATACCCAAATAGACAATTTGTATTCAATGCAGTCGCCACTAATAATGCCGCCACCCCTGTATTGGAAACTATTCTATAAAAGATAAGCAGGTACAGGTAGAGTAGTATTACACATACTACAATTATACCCCCATATCTTACCGTAAACTTCAAAGAGTAAATTAACTTAATGCAAATAAACCATTGTCCCAAAACAAAGTTCAGAGAAAATATGAACGACTGGCATTCAATTAGATTCCTGCTCATAGGAGCAGTAGCAACAATAGTAGTAGCATCTTCATTTGCTAGCTGGTTTGCACATCCAGCAAAAGCATTCGATCCAATCTCACAGCACTGCAGCAGTATCGCAGGTGACGGTGCAAAAGGAGGGTTTGGTGCACATGGTGGAGTTGCTGGATATGGTGGATCTGGCGGCAAAGGACCACACAGTGGAAGCGGTGGCGATGGTGGAAATGCAGATGGCGGAAAAGGTGGAAATGGTGGACGTGGTGGAGACGCAAAAACATTATGTGTTATAATAGCTCCGAGAATAATCCACGAAGATCCCTGGTAATGGAAGCATAATACATTAAGCACGATGAATCCAAAATTTATTCAGGCGTTCCTATCTATGCGTCTGTAACTTTTTCTTATTTCTTTATTATTTCATTTCTCTTACCTCTATTCTTATTTATTTCTCTTCTTCTCATTTTCCAATCCTTCGCTCAGCAAGAGACTCTATTTTAACCCAAATCTTTGTTTCCTTAAACGAAGATAAAACACCCGGTGACAATTCGCCTATGAATTGATAAATTCATAGCTATTCATATAATAACTGCTCACAATTATCGCTCTACGCCTTCAGTCTTGCTTTATATTTTCTATTCAAAATTTGCCTGTTCTTAAAGTCCTAAGACATGGAATCTCAATTCAATTCCTCAAAGGCTGCTCACATGTTCAATCGGCATGCAAATATACTTTTAGGTAAGCATAGGACCGTAGTGCTTATCCATACCAGACATTGTTCAATCTCTCCACGTCTCCTTGTGTTCACCCACCCGACCAACACGCCCGTCCCTACCTAGGCAAATTCATCATGACATTTCGTTTATCCTCCATCCATCCATCCATCCCTTCCTTCCTTAGCCAAAAACCATTGGGCTGAAAAAATTAACAAGACGAAGAAACTGACTGACTCTAATGAAGTAACAGTCGCCGGAATCTTTAATGATCATTATAACCAACAATACTATTGTAATTTCTTACCGGAAACTTCAAAGAGTAAATTAACTTAATGCAAATAAACCATTGTCCCAAAACAAAGTTCAGAGAAAATATGAACGACTGGCATTCAATTAGATTCCTGCTCATAGGAGCAGTAGCAGCAATGGTAGTAGCATCAGGTGCTAGCTTATTTATACAGAATTCATATGCATTTGGCGACAGACACGGCAATGACCAACAAGACTGTAAGAGCATCCAGGGAAAAGGTCCTATGACTGGAAGAGAAGATATGGGTGGATCCAATACACGAACGGATCGAGGCCTACCTGACTTAGGTTGGATGGCAAGATACAGGGCAAACAATATAGATGGCGGAAATGATGGAAATGGTGGACACAGCGTAAATGATGGCAGTGATGGTCATGCAAGGTCGGCTGATGATGGAACTAACGGAAGGGCAGGGACTGCAAGAACGATTTGTGTAATTGTCGATCCAGAGATAGAAATTCCTTCAAACGTACCACTTAGTTACGTAATGTCACGACCAAACTGGGATAACGCGATAATAAATCCATTAGCACACTTGAATGAGAGATAGACTTCTTAATCCGAAGTCTAACAAATAACTCGCCACAAACAGGCAACAAAGCGAATCATGAAGGTTGGACAAGTACTACAAATTCTGGTTCTCTTTTCTTTATTTTATTTTATTTTATTGAATTCTATCTTATCCTCCAAATTCAAAAGAGACTTTTCTACAAATTACACGAGCCAACATCGGTTCAGTATTGATCGTCATAAGTAATTTCCTCGTAATAGTGATCAAGAATTCCGATTAAATATTAATCATATATGCCTTGTAGCTGACTCAGATGAAGCTACAAAATAACTATTGTATACTAAAAGTAAAAGCTTTAACTTGCGAGCAGATCAATCTTATCTATAGTCACCTATAATAGTAGTTAATTTTCTGATAGATATGTCCCCAAAAAGCGACTAGTAAATGTTTGTGTCCAGTAATGTTTATTATATACACTAGAATGTACTAGTACTTTGTAAGCGGATATGGTACGTGGACGAGTATGTATAAAACAATATAGAAGTCGAGCCGAAATAATCACGTTTATTTTGGAAGCAGCACGAGGACAAAAGGTACGACACACAGATATACTTTCGAAAGCCTCTTTGAGTCATTTGACGTTTAAGCAATATCTACTATTATTACTTCGATATGGATTGATAGAATATTTCTTAAATGAAAGAACTTGCATGACAACAGATAAAGGATTGCGGTTTATCCATGTCTTTAAAGAGATGAAGAACCTGGTATATCCAAGCGATTTATGATTCAATTCAGCCAAATGTAGCGTTATATTTTTTTATCTCTAACAAAAAGCTACACGAAAACAAACTCGAATTTATTAAAATAATATTAGTTCATTGGCTGAACTTATCTTCAAGTTTTGGACATTTTTATGCTGTAATAACCAAAAAATCCTTAACTGATGCAGAATTCGTGGTTGATATGCCATAGTTGTCTAAAGTCTCTATGATAGATGCTCCAGTTGAAACTACATCGA
>DATBGR010000264.1:0-6662 GCA_036557905.1 Nitrososphaeraceae archaeon
CATCATCAAGAACAACCGCGTCATTGTTCTCTTCCTCATCATCACTATCATCATTCTTGCCTAACATCGTTCAGACTGCCAAAGCGGATGTAGATATTGATACTTCTGGAAATGGCAAAGCAGCTGCATTTGATGGTAAAAATAGCATATCTTCTGATGGAAAGGGCTTTTGCAATACTGTAGACAATATTGCTGGAGGAAGGTTTTCATCTCTGTTTAAGGGAATAGTTGATTGCAAGTCTTCAGATAACAAACAACAACAATATACTGTAGACTATTCAGTAATTAAAGACCCAGTAAAAGTGGGTGATACAACTTACATGAGTGTATCTGTCAGAGATAGAAATACAGATCAACCTGTCTCTAATGCGGCTGTTCTATTGACTATAGAATCACCATCACAGTCGAATTCAGATCCATCTGTCGGCGGCCAGACATCTACAACTACTAGTACTAGTACCACTCAAACTGCATATACAGATAAAGACGGACATGCAATATTTACTATACACATAGGACCTCATTCTAACATTGGGATTTACAATACCAATCTAGAAGTCAAAAAAGACACTTATGATTCAAAGGTACAAAAATCCTTCCAGGTAGTATAAACAGATCATTAAATTATCTGATTTTGATCTAATCATCAAATATTTTAACTGTTTAGATATCAGCTGCTGCGGTTATTATGATAGATTATTATTAAGTCTGAAGCTTGTTACTAGTGCAAAGGCTACAACAATTTCTAGGAACTACATAATAATATTGAAACCATAAAAGTTACGCGCAATCGTCAACTGCTGTGGGTATGGAAACCAATTGGTCATAACTGCATTATTGAGTAATTGGATTCTCACAGCGCCTTGTGTCCTTCTTTTCTAGTTTATTGTTAATGTCAAATTTGTTATATGATCGATCAAGATAATTCTTTTGCAGGTTGTTTGAAACGTAATTACAATTGGTTGCCGAGCAAGGAATGCATAAACGAGCAAACAAGAGACCTGAACATATGAAGTTGCCGTCCGACTTATATGTGACAGATTTTACGCTCTTCCAAGGGTCGATTTTATATTCCTAATCAATAGAGTATCTGGTTGCAGGATTAATTAGATAAACACACGTAAAGTCCCTTTCCATCCATCCTCCATTAATCTTAGTTTCACAATGGTCATGCACTCATTAAATTCCAAAGTTCATTTACAAATGAAAGCAAATGTTCCTATCACTCTTCGCTTGCTTAGTGTTGGACTAGTGATCTTAATTCAATTAAGGCGTAGATAGTCTGACTAATTGCATTCATGAGACTAATGACAGCTGATATTACATATGTCGGATTTTTGAAAGCAAGATTAATAGCATGAAGAACATATGTTATAAAAGAACGGTTTTCTACAATCCGTATTTCCGCAGTCGTACAATACTCCACATCTTGTGCATTGATGATAACAATGTTGCTGGCTTTCATTTGTAACATAATAACGTGTTGTAGTCAATATTGATTGTATGACCATTAGCATTATTTTCATTAGAAATTTATTCTGCAAAGTCAAATAATTTAGTGTAGATTGTTCAATGTTCAAGATAGTGGTTATCCAGCAGAATAATCGATTATTGATGTCATGGCGGTGTCTATTTGCGTCTCACGGTCGGTTTGGTATGATAGGTTAGTAGCCATTGTCTGTAGGGTTGATATTAATTTTGTTTTTTGTTTGTATGATTTTGATGATTCTAAAGATCGATTCGATAGTGATAGACCCGAAGCAGACAAGCTACCCCTTTATAGATAATCAATAGATAAAATAGTCCAGTTCTAACTTCTCTTACAATGAATTATTCCAAAATGATATGTGGGCTTGATTTTTGATTTTGCTTGATCTCAAGTATTTCTTGAAGAGTAGGACTTCCACGGATATTCTCTCTAGTTGATTTGATTGCGCCAGATACATTAGCGGAAATTAGCGATTCGATATCATCATTTCCAAGTAATTTCATTGCTGCAAACGTTCCTATAAAGGCATCACCTGCGCCAGCAGTGTTTAGTATTTTGTGGTTATTATCATTAGTCTTATTTTCTATTTTGGCAGGTGGGATGGCTACGATCCTTTTCTTATTTGCATATAGGCATCCATTTTCTCCCATTGTGACTATCACATTACCTTCCAATTTGATATTACTTAGAATTATCTTACTTGCTAATACTGGATCATTGATACCAGTTAGGTTTAGGCATTCTGACTCATTTACGATTATGTAATCAGTATTCATGATCGAGGTTTTAAGATTTTTGATACCCTTAAGTGACAAGAGTCCTGGAGCCCACAAACTTATCTTGTTCGCTATTTTTGAAAGTGACAAGATTCTGTCGGCAACTGAAAAGGGTGGATCTACTACTATTGTTAAATTTGTATTGTTAACATATTTATGAACATTCTTGGAATAGATGACTTTTTCGGAAAGGGAATCATTAGCCTGTTTGTAAGTTAAAATGTTATTTCTTCCTTTTGCATCGACAACGATATATGCACGACCTGAAGGAGTTTCCCTTGTAAAGTATAGCATATCGGTCAATACACCTTCGGTCGTAAGAATATGAACTTGTCTTTTTGCTATATTGTCTCTACCTAAAGCTCCGAAAATCGCTACATTGTTAGATCCGAGTATTCGTGATGAGGCAATTGAGATATTTGCTCCTTTTCCTCCCGGAACCTCTTTAATCTTTTTTATTCTTATTTCTTCGCCTGGAGAAGGAAGTTGTTCGGTAAATAAAATAATATCCCAATTTATTGATCCGACTACAATAATCTTGGTGGATTTCATCTATTAAATACCAAACCTTCGCGCTGATATTCTTTTTGGCGTTACTGAATCTAAAGTATGTTTGAGATCGTTAAATCAGATTCGATATTAGGGATGATGGAGTATTCTATTTTCTTAAATGGCTACCTTGTGATGATATTGAACACGAAAAGAGATTAAAGCTAGAGCTTTTAAAATGTTCCTCAATTAAAAAGAAAAGAAAAGAACAATCAATCTGCTTGCCTCCTTACTTATGACCGCTGAAGACGATCTATTGCTTAATTATTGTCCCATAGCAAAGGGCAAAATGCTTTTATGCAAAGTCCCTTCATACTAGCTGCAGGCCACAGATACAGTCAAAACTTAGGATCAGGGTTGCAGCATTTTAAAACGCAGGACTAGCATTTAACCAATGCTAGTCCTAGATAGATAATTAGGACACATAAAACTAGAATATTACTGATAGCAACCGATCAACAAAATGGCAAAGGTAAGATACGGACATATCAAGTTGTCTATCAATTTCCTTATTGTTGTTACTGCTGCTACTTTAATTATTTGCCTACTTCTTGAAATTAAAATTTATGGATCTTCCTTTGCTAACATCTTTGAAAAGGTATCACTCTATGTTCTTATCTCCTAGTTCAAGTTCAGGTCGAGTTAACGAAAGATGTCATTTCCCTTAAACTCCAGTGCGTTAACAACTGTCTTTCCTCAATAATGGTTGTTAAAATACATCCCGAGAACTTGGTCTGATTCTTATTTTGTTTGCTTTTCGATTCAAAGTTCTAAATCTTTTTTCAAATATAAAATTGTATCAATAATGACCCTTATTTCTACCTTCAATTCTCATAACGGAAATGATCTGGGGTTACTAGAACATAGACAGGATTACAAATTTTCTTTTCTGGTGAATATGTTGTTACTATAGCAATATTGTAATGCTTTAACATCTACCACTGACCTTCTGTTTTAAAGGAATTATGTCTGAACTTGGTATAATCACATTTTCCTTTGATTCGAGCCTGCCTATTAACTGAACAAAAAATGATGTATATTATATATAACGAAGCACGATAGAGCAAAATAGAAATATATGGAAACTATTAGCAAATATACTATATCAATAGTATCTGTAGCTATTTTTTGTATTCTTATTATTGGTAGTAAGGAGGTTGCTGCTGAAGATAGTGGATGGGTAAACAAAGGTGATGCATTAAATAAAATGGGAAATTTTAGTGGAGCAATAACTGCATATGACAAGGCTCTTGAAATAGATCCTAAAGATAAACAAATCTGGGTAAACAAAGGTGATGCATTAAATAAAATGGGAAATTTTAGTAGAGCAATAACTGCATATGACAAGGCTCTTGAAATAGATCCTAATTACGTAAATGCGTGGGATGGTAAAGGATGGTCACAAAATGAATTTGGTAATTATAGACAGGCCATCGTTTACTTTGATAAAGCACTTAAAATAGACCCTACCTACAAATGGTCATTGAGCAATATTGGATGGTCACTAAATGGATTAGGTAATTATAGACAGGCCATCGTTTACCTTGATAAAGCACTTAAAATAGACCCAAATCATCTGGATGGTCTGGTCTTCAAAGCACAGGCACTATATAATATTGGAAATAATACTGGAGCAAAATATTATTCAAACAAGGCTTTTGAGGTAGATCCTAAATCTCCAGTGCTAAAGAGATTACCAGAGGCCTTGGTTGGGAAAGTACAATAACAACAGGAGAAGTGAGGAGCAGAGCAGATTTTTTCTAGGCAAAATAACTTGCCCTTATCTTCTAAGTTATAGATAATATTTACAATCTGATTTATCTAACCACTTTCTTGGTATTTGCTACGTTGTTGTGAGCAGCATTATAACAATGTCAGTCAGTCATCAGACTTGCGCTTAAAATTCTCCGTTTACGACGCGGAAATTAAATTCCAAACTCCACATTTTGAATACCTGGATCATCATCTTTGTATTGAATCTTACAATCTTCACTCTCTTTCTCTTTCTGACAATTTCGCTCGTTTTGAGCCTAATATGCAATACTTGACTTTGCAAGTTGAGACCAGAGTTCTCCGATCTCTATCGAATATAACTATACTGAGTCATAGTTGGAGTGATTCGTCTAGATATTTGTCTACAAGTCTGAAGATATGGATATTTCTCTTTTAAAAGAACAAGAAAATCTAGTAAAGTAACTTGACTTAACCCAAACTTGAGGAGATATTGTAATCATTCAATCGGTAGAATGATTACAATTCCTCGAGTCGGATGTAAATCTCAGTCCACTATTTCCAACCCATATCATGAGGGTCTGGAAAATCCCATTCCAGCCAAACATCAGATAAGAAGTGTGTGTGGGCTCTTTTAGTTATTTTCTGAAATCAAATATGATGCATTAATTAGCATATTTGAGTTATTTATTATCCTTTTTCCTCCTTCCTTTTACTTGTCCTGTCATTTCTTTAGTTAAAGTAGATATTGTAGACTTCTTTATGCCCTCCCTGACGGTATCTCCCTCTACGTCTTATATGGTATTATACGGTAATCGTCCCGTACTCTAGATGGCTTATCAAATATTACAACTGAAAATGAGTGATTGGCTGATCATTAAGATCTCTAATATAATTGGGAATAGGGCTGAAAAAGAGCATTGATAAGTAGTAGTGGCAAGAGAATATCTGGTTGGTTATTTGATATCTATCCATTAGCAGATAAAATGGTTTTTTGGATAAAGCAAAAAAATAATGATGTCAGTAATAGTTATACTATTCGACTAGAGGATAATTGGACTCATTCTATATATGTTGCAGCAAATGACAAAGCGGATCTAAAATCGATATTATTAGAAAGTAAACAAAATGAAAGTATTCAGTCATTAATTAAAGATTATGAATTTGTTTCACGGTATGAAAAAATTATAGATACCACAAAATCAAATGTTTTAAAATTAACATTGTTAGATTCCACAAAAGCGTTAACATTAGCCAGAAGAATTGAAAGACTATGTGGTAGTAAATTTGGAAAGTATAGATTGTATAATGTGGATATACAACCGGCGCAGTCTTATTTTTACGAACACGATATATTTCCACTTGCTTTATCTGAAATAAGATTAGGTGGCAGTAATGATGGTGACGGTGGTTCAGTTGCCAAAGGAGAAAAAAATGATGGATATTCTATAAGAGGGTGGGAAATCAGAGATGATAACATATGGTCTACAGACTACGAAATACCTAATTTTAAGACAGTCAATATAGAAGTAAATTTACAAAAGGAGTCAAAGATACCTAGGTATTCAGATAGAATTAATTCTATATCAATCAAGCATGCAAGTGAATCATTTGAAATTGAATGTGAATCTGAGGCAGACGTAATCGAGGAATTTGTAGATGAAATATCAAAGATAGATCCAGATTTTATATTTACTGAAGATGGTGATTCATTTACATTTCCCTATTTGATTTATAGATCTGAGCAAAATGATATCCAACATGACCTAATTCTAAGCAGAGAAAAACTACCATTAATAAAACCAGCAAGGGATGGGATATCTTATTTTTCATATGGCCGTGTTTATTTCAAACCGACTACTATAAAATTACAGGGAAGAATACACTTTGATATATCCAACTCTTTCATTTTGAATGATTCAGGATTACATGGTCTATATGAAATAGCTAGGGTTTGTAGAATGCCCCTTCATACTACAGCGAGAGCTTCTATAGGAAAATGTTTGAGCAGTTTACAATGCTATTATGCTACTAGAAAAGGTATCTTAATACCATGGAAGCCTTTTATTGCGGAACATTTTAAAAACTTGTCAGAGCTTTTCATAGCAGATAGAGGT
>DATBGR010000265.1:0-4390 GCA_036557905.1 Nitrososphaeraceae archaeon
GACAATGATTTCTTATCATTTGAATTGAGCCAATGTATAAAAGCAATTGTACCTTCGTCTAATGTTTCACATTTATTGAACTTGTGCTCAGGCTTATCTTTATCTTTACTATGACCATCTGGATCATCACCTTCTTCTTCTGATTGTTCGTTGTTATGTTTGTCGTCTTTCATAAGGCTCTGCCTTTTGAATAAGTCCATTTATTCAGCTTAATTATATTAATGTATGTAATAACAGGTTATAGACATTCTTTCCTAATTTTGTTTGCCAATTTAAATACAAACATAATATGACAATAAAATAAGTAAATATTAATCTTCGATGACTCCACTCTTGATCGACTTTGATGTGAATATTCAATTGATTAATTCGATTATAACAAACAATAACAAATGGCATAGAATAGTTAAAGAGTAATTGTTGTTGTTTTCACTCATTATCTGAAAATAATGTATTATATCATATGATGCACTAATTATAGATAGAGGCTTTCAAATAGTGAAAAATTGTTATGTCTGCAAGGGATCTGGAAAGTTACCAGTAACGCAAATACCTAAAGCAGAATCAGATGGTGAAGAAATGCCTGGTGATTGTCCTACATGTAATGGTAGAGGAACAATAGAAGGGCAATAAAGATGAGACACAAACAAGGCTCCATAAAGGATTAGCCAATAGTATCAAGCAATCGCGACAGAATTCCAAGAAAGCTGTTGGCAGAAATTAAGTCCATACAGAAGACGAATTGTCGAGCTGAACTGGAGCCAGTCACACTGTTTCGCCGACGACGACGACAAGTATACGACTAGCCAATAAAATTACATTAATTTTTTCTGCCTCTTTATTTTGACCCTTATGACGAGGACTCGATTTTATAAGATTGATTCATAAAGCTTAGGGTCTAGATCCTTTGATAATTGTTAGATATAGCTCGACAAATAGATGATCTTTATTTTGCTTGAACAGTTATCGTCATTTTACTGGCAGGAAAGATGATCTATGCAATCTTGTTTTCTGGATTTATTCATATGTAAATATTCTAACTATGCAGAAAGAAATCGTGAGCAGTTTCAACCCTTGTTATTGCAACACAAACGATACCTTGCTTCTTAGATATCGGAATCCATTAGAGTAAGCGACAATAGAATTAATGTGGTACACTGCAGAATTTTGACAAGCCACGTTAACCGACCAATTTTACTTATGCCGCTCTGACTGCAGTTGAGCCACATCTAGGACATGTCCTTTCTTTATGTTCTTTGCTACAGTTCATGCATATTAATTTGATTGGACTATAACCAACATTTCTTAGCAGATTGCCATCTCTAAATCCTGAGGACATTGACTTGTATAATCCTCTTATGCCATCCTTTATGCCAGACTTTCGCAAACTAAGATCTGCTCTTATCAAATTAAGTATGAGGAATACAAGCAAATAGACTACAAAAGAAATTGGAAAAGGAATTACAAGAGATATAACAAGACCGATCCCTATATAGATTAGAAACCATTTCAAGTAATCAGTCTGTACTCGATTTGAGTAATTATTTCTTCGCATGTTATCATCCAAATTATTGTACTCCTTTTCCTAATTATTTTAATTAAACCAATAAAACCTTTGAATATTTTTGGATGCACTATAACATAACTGGTTAATAGTAGTGCATTGGTATCTGCATAAGTTATGATAGTGTATGACATTTTAAGCTAAATACCCTCTCTAGTTGTTCCGTGTCTACTTAAAATAAAATATATAATCGATAGAAAAAATGGAATATAAGGTAAGACTATAACTGCATTTACTTAACTTGTTAGGAAGATGTTGTCATTATCATCGTTTTCTATGCAAGATGAATTATTGCAATAGATTGCAAATAGATACGAAAAGATTTTTCCTGTTATACAACCTCTAAGCAGACAAATATATAAAATAATAATATCTAATGATATGCTTGAGTAGTAGTATTATTTTGTTAATATAAAACCATTCAATATAACACAGGTTTGCTATTAAATGTGACAAATAAACTTCAATTATCCAACTCAGTAAGTTTTTCTTTAAGATCTTTAAATCGGTTTCTTACAGTTACTTCTGTTACACCGGCTGCTTTTGCAATCTCTATCTGAGTTTTATTTTCACCTGTACATATACAAGATATGTAAATAACAGTTGCAGCCATGCCCATAGGATCTTTTCCGGCTGATATCTCTTTTTCAGTAATCTGGCCCATTATAGTCATGGCCTTTCTCTTTGTCTTTTCGTTTAAATTTACTTTGTTTGCAACTTTTATGATACATTTCATAGGATCCACCAATGGAATTGAAATTCCAAGTTCAATACTCAATTTCCTATATGCCTTTGATACTCTCTTCTCTTTAATAGAAATCGCTTGGGCAACCTCACCTAGGGTCTTTGGAATTCTTAATTCTCTACAAGCTGCATATACAGCGGCAGCTAGAATACTATCTATAGTCCTTCCTCTTACTATCCCTCTCTGTTGAGCCTTTCTATATATGTAGGCTGTTTTTTCTACTACAGCATCGGATAAACCTAACCTATCTTTTATTCCATATAGCTTGCTAAATGCAACCATTAAATTTCTATTGCTGGACTTGTGAACTTGTGTTCTGAAATTCCATGTTCTCAACCTTTGCATTTTACTATGTGTAGTACTATCTAATTTGTGACCACTAGCATCTTTATCAGTTCTTCCAATGGTTGTGGATAATTCCATATTGCGATAGGCAATAGAAGTAGGTGGACCTAATCTAATCCTATTATAGTCTTTCTCGTTACCAAACGTCCGCGTATCAGGTCTTGTATTATCTTCTATATGATCACGAATTACCATACCACATTTTGAGCAAATAATTTCACCAGATTCAACATCAGTTATAACTGCCGATGTATTATTGCCACTATTATTAGTGTTAGGATTATTACTATTACATATCATACATATTATACTTGGAACATCATTTTTCATTATAATGAGCTTTCATCAATAACATAATCATACTATTAGTATGGTGAAATATGTACTTAAAGCTTGATTATGTTTGTTATCATTAAGCACAAAGCATTTCTTGACAGTATATTAGATATGCAAATTGATGTATTTATAAATAGTATCAGAATTATAATAAATGGATATAGTGTTGAAATATGGAATGAAACATTTTTACGCTAAAAATTGCGGACTCTAGCATTTATCAGGCACAGACGGTTCTAAGAACATTCATTAATGCATCCAGATATTCATTATCTGACTAATAAATTCCTTCTATTCGACTATTGTGCATTTGTAGCAGAGTTGTACTCATTGCTCAAAGTGTCTGCAGTGCCTACAGTAACTAGATCGCATCTCAAGTCGAATTATATACTATCTTACGGGCTATCTTTTGCACAAAGAGTAAGTATCTCTTGAATCGAGAAGAATAGAAAAAATATTATCATGGTGCATAATTCTTATCATTTTTAGGTAGACTATCCAATTTACTTTTTACTATCTGTAGTGTGATAGAGTTGTCGCTCGCTCTTCAGGCCTTTTTTCCCTTTGTATCTTCATCTTTTTAACTGCGTCCTCGAAATGTCGCATTGAAATAAGAGCATCTGAAGTATGTTTAGCCGCTTCTTCCGGAGTATTATATTTCTGAAGATACTCATGTAAAACTATGGAAATGGCAGTATTAGCTACTCCTGTTATATCTGCACCGCTAAATCCTTCTGTTATTTCTGATATCTTTCTAAAATCTATACCTTGTCCTAAAGGTTTACCTTTAGTATGTATTTGAAGAATTTTCTCCCTGGTATTCACGTCAGGGTTTGGTACAAATATTATCTTGTCAAATCTTCCAGCGAAATGTTTGACTTGATCGCAAAGCCGTAAATCGATATCATCAAATTGGTTTGATACACGTCGAGATTAAGTAAAAACTAATTTCAATCCCAATTACATAATCAATAGTAGACGCTAACCTGCCCTTGACTTATTTGGAAGCCTCAATTGAAGTCATCCAAATGACAATTCGTTAGATTCTAGTCAAGGAAACAAAAAATAGGAGTAAAATATTGGATGCAATAAATAACTCACACAGATCTAATGTAAGTATTATTACAACTTCGCAATGACCAGATTGGCCGCATAAGAAGCAGTTTATAATATTATATTACTATTCCAAAGCACTACTCTGAGTAGCAGCAGTTGCTACGACTGTTTCTGCAGTAGCAAATCGATCTCCTACTGAGTTTACCTTAACCTTTACTGTATCATGCCCTATTTTCCGTTCTTAACAAAGACTACAAATCCTTGTATTCTAGCGGTACCATCGCCTCTACTACCTGTTTCCGTAATCTTTATGTCGTATTCCTTGCCTACCTCAACAGGTTTTG
>DATBGR010000266.1:0-8820 GCA_036557905.1 Nitrososphaeraceae archaeon
TTACAAATCAAAGACATGATCAAGAACGGAATTGTACTCACCATTATTGCAATTATTCTGATTTCGGTATTTACAATCTTCCTATATCCGTTGCTTTTACCAAAGGTATCTTGATGAAATGATATCAACTTTCTAATTAGCAATGATGAAGCGATGAAAGTATTGAAAAATCGTTATGGAAGACTCGTAATCTCCAGTCAAGAACTTCAGGGAATTCGCAAGCCGATATTCCCAATTGACAGTGGATTTGCAGACTAATAAGGATAGAGCATGATACTATTACAATCATTCACGTAATATTCATCATCGCAGTGTGTAGCAGCTGGAGATAGCGCAGCTTCAGCAGCAGCCGTAGGTGCTGGTGCAATAGCCGCGTCAGATGATTAGGTGATATGTAGCATAAAGAATGGAACTAGGGTGGGTGTGGAAACAGACTTGCATGCAGAAAACCCTCACATATTAAGCATGAATAAGGACATTGGTGTTTCAAAGATGGCAGCTGCCAATCAGGATATATTTTCTAAGATGCGAGATTCGAGTAACTAGAAATAATCTGAAAGTTTTAAAAGGATCTATTTTCTTATTGCAATGTTAAAAGATTGAATACAACAAGTCGCTTTCAAAGGGCACTAGTATTCCAAGGTGGTGGATCTTTAGGAGCTTATGAGGCTGGCGTCTACAAAGCTACTTACGAATTGCTTTCCGAAAGAGACGTAAAACTGGGTAGAGAAGGAAAACCGATATTTCATGTTGTAGCGGGTACCTCCATAGGCGCAATGAATGCAGCTGTGCTAGTCAGTTATGTAAAAGAAAACAAGACTTGGAAAGGATCTGCGGATCGATTGACTGAATTTTGGGAGCATATGGCGACTGAATCCTTTATTGATATGATTCCAGGTTTTAATGAATGGTGGAATTATTGGCGGGGCTATTGGCAGTATTTTAACAAGGATTGGGCGTCAAGCGAATCGGCGAGAAGATATTATGGTACAAAGCAGTTCATGCTTAAAGGGGTACCCAACGTATTCAGCCTTACTAAAGCATTGGAAGATAGGAGGTTTTTAGATCCTGTTAATACATGGTATCTTTATAGTAACGAACCGTTAAAAAGAAGTCTTGAGAAATTTGCAAAGTTTCCAATAGCAACCAGTTACCAAAATAATGAACCTCGACTACTTTTGGTGAGCGTCGACGTACAAGAAGGAAGTACAGTGGTATTTGATAGTTACGAAAAGGAGGATGGTACTCGGAAAACTGAATATGGTCGTTACGGCCCTGAATTTGCAAGGGGACCTAATGACCACGAGGGATATGAGCATGTAATTAGTCATAATGACGGAATAGAAGTTGATTTTGTTCTCGCAAGTGGGTCAGTACCTGTTAATTACGATTATACTAAATTAGAAGTCGAAGATGTCAATGTTAGACAAGATAGACATGGGATCAATAAGGTAAATGAAAAACAGAAAGACGATGGAAATAACCTGATTACTAAGAAAGTTCGCTATTTTTGGGACGGCGGCATTATCGCAAATACTCCACTTAGGGAGGCCGTAATTGAACATCGTAGGTATTGGGATTACGTTAGAAAATCTGAAGTTCCTCCTCTACGCGTTTTCATAGTAAATGTACATCCAATTAAGCAGGATTCTTTACCTGCTGATTATGACGCAGTTGTAGACAGAAAAAATGACTTGACATATCATGATAGGACCTTGTTTGATGAAAGGATGGCAATATTGATCACCGATTACGTTAACATTGTTAATAACCTCATTAAGCTAACCGAAGATAATACGGTTAAAAGGGCTTTGGTAGATAACATCCTAGAGCAGCAAGCAGAAACGAAAAATTTTAGTTCAGGAAAGCATTTGAAATACACGGATCTAATAAAACATATGGTTTCTGTCGAGCAGGTAATTAGAATAGAACGCAGGAACGATGAACATACAATAGCAAATAAAACTTTTGATTTCTCAGGTACTACAATAAGAAATCTAATAAGAGACGGTTATGAAGAGACGCTAGAGCAAGAGGCTAAAATTCTGCAAGTGTGGGACTCGGAGCACCCAAGATAAGCTATCGCTAGCATTTACATCGATGTATATAATCTGGCATGTTGCAGATCGTTAATAGAACACTTTTTCCGATGGACTTATCATGGATTTCTTGATTCAGATGACATTAATTATATGCAACCTTGAGAATTATCTATTGTACATAGATGAAAGCCGAATATGAAGGAGGTGCGCTCCTATAAAGAATTATTATCTCTATAATATTCGTTTGGCGCACTTCATTATAAATATACTCATTAAATCATTTAGTTCTGATGATAATTTGTATTCCATCAGGATCCATAATTGTGAACTTATCAGTAGCATCATTCTGAACTATTTTGCTTCCTGAAGTGGGATTGTTCATCATAATATTTGACTTGAGTGAATTGTAAAATGACGCATCAGATACGATTATTGTAAAGTTCTCGAGTCCAGTCACACCATCTTGATGAACATCTCCATTCAAACTATTCGAAGTGTTAATTGCAACGTGGTGATGATACCCTCCTTCAGAAAGAAATGCAACGCCCATAGATATCCAATCCGTTGTCGTCATGTCTAGACCCAATTTTTCATGATAGAACTTTATTGATCTTTCTAGATTTGTTACTTTGAGATGAATATGTCCAATTACACCTCCATTGGGAAAAGGGATTTTATTGTATGATTCCACACTATTAGTTTCAGATAGTAATGATTGTAAATTGAGTGGCAAAGTATCCATAACCAGACGCCCTTCGGCATCTCGAGGCCATTCTTCGGAGGGTCTATCGCGATAGATTTCTATCCCATTATTTTCAGGATCTCGTAGATATAACGACTCGCTGACTAAATGATCTGCAAACCCGTCGAACCGTAAGCCATACCCTTTGAGGGCAAGGTAGGTTGCAGCGAGATCACTCCTATCTGGAACGAGTATTGCAAAGTGATAAAGTCCCGCAGATCTAAGAGAGGGGATTTTTGCATCTGGACTGTGTTGGAGTGAAATTAGTGGTAAACCCTCAGACGAGCCCGAGAGATGTCTAAAATCCAAGTCATAGATGAAATCTCTATCTCCACTATGGTTCTGATATTTTCTGATTGGTTTTAAATCAAAATATTCTTCATAAAACCGCAATTCTCTGTCTATATCCTTGACGAGTAATAATGGAGGTCCGATTCTAATTCTATTACTACTGTACACATTCACTGATATGGTTTTTATATTAATTATATTTGTAGCCCAGGATTTGGAGCGTCTACCTGGCCAGTCTAGCCTTAGATAAGTGTTAGCTCTGACCAAATCAAGATCATTTCATAAATAATGCAAAGTATATTCCAATGAAAATGCAATCCTCTCGGCCTCTCACTTTGCGCTCTGATATTAATAAGAATGTAAACAAGATATGATATTGAAAATGCCTCAAAATGAACAAACAGAAGAAAATGACAACACCAACTTCTTAGCTGAAGAGATCGAATCATGGAAAGACTTTAGATATGCTCTAAGGGAAGAAAGTGCACTTTTGTTTGATAAGATGCTTTCTGAGTGTGGACAAAATAAGAACTATATCAGAGCTGTTATCTCCAAAGGAGAAAACTATTCATCTGAATCATTATTCATGCTATTAGTATTGCAGCAACAAAAAATGATAAATGAATTGATCGACAAACTATCCAAGTGGAATTACACTTTATAATATACTTTAAACTAGACGTTTAAGGAATTGCTGTGCTACCACCATGTTTTCCGCGTTAGAGCATTATAGTGATACTGAAATATTTTTATAAAACGCACTAATTACAATTAGGTATACCAAGTGACTGGTAAGTTATAACTATTATTTTGTTTATTAACACTAAATATACAGCAAATGTGTTTAGAACATATTATATCATTGTGTGTATTTACTACTGCTAGGAATCCCAAGTGATTCTTTATTGACATTGTAGGGCGATTCAGGTGCATAATTGGCCTAGTCGCTCTATCTTATCAAGTCTGGATATCTCGAATAATAGAATAGTAAATTCTTTCAGATTCAGCAAAAAATAATAAATGAATTGATCGCTGAGGTATCCCTGAAGTATCCCATCATGACAGAATTTAGATAATACATATATCAGCACTATCCTGGCTAGTTTGTTCTGTATCATAAAGTTAGATATCATATCAATACCATAGACTTAGTTTCGAATAGATTGTAGTTTATCATAAGTAACGTTGATGATCAATCAAGACTAAGAATGAGAATCATAATAATAGCTGGAACTCAAATATATCTATGAGTATGAGCTTTAAAATCATCATAACACATCCAAGTACACAAGATGATGAACATACGTATTATGGGATAACCTTTCTAAAACCAGGGAACGTTAAATCAAAACGACTTGAGTATTCGTCTTCAAATGATAGGCTAGAGGCCGAGATTGTTTATGATGGAAATCCAATACCAGTTGGGGATAAATTCTTGGCTATGCTCATGCCAGTAAATGAAAGTGAAACAATTGAGGATCCTCTACACAAGTTAGGAGAAAATCATCCTGCACAAGAGCCAGAAGTAGTTAGCTTTCCATAATACAACCTTGTATATGTCCAAGAACTAATTTTTTTCAGATATTCTTGGCAATTGATTTTCATTATTAGGGGTTGGAACGTGCATTAAATGCGAATACGTAGATTATATTCATACAAATTCAATTTGTAAAATACTAGAATGAATTGATTTACTAATAGCAGTATCCTATTGTAAGACGTTATCGAAACTCTTCCGTACTTTGATTACAGTCTCAGGATTGTAACAATTGAAGTTCCTTAGTTGATATACTAATTATAATTCTTTATGTATCCTAACACCATATATGAAGTGTGGAGATTACAGAAATTATAACACTGTCTATATCATACCACCTTTGCATGCTGAAGAATAAATAATGAAATTTCTATGCATTTTGTCTGTTAATGAATAAAATTTCTGGTACAATCATGGGGCTACATCGACATTCCACTTAGTGGTATGTTGTTCCACTGGCTGATTGGATTGAAGTGGTTGACGTATCAATTCTGCTTCTATAGTATGATGTCCGGCTGGCAAAGGCTTGAAAAACAGATAATAATTTTCTGCCATAGATGGATTTTCTTTGCCAGGAGTACTTGGTTCTGCAGCGTCTACATTTATCGAAGGTATAACGAAATTAAATGGACTGGTAGTCCTTTGGCTAATGATATTAGAAGAAACATCCTTACCATCAACCTTAACTTGATTTAGTTTTATCACTCGATTAGAATCTATCGCACATTCCAAAAGCTTTGAAACTGAACTCTCTTTTGCCTCGAATGCAGAACATTCACCAGGATATAGTGTCAAGTAAAGCAATTGATTGGATGATATCTTACAGTTCTGATTTCGCGCATTCACGTTCTTCTCATCGGAGTAAGCAGGATTAGCTAAGAATACTACTGATCGATTTCCTACCATTTCGTCTTGTTTCAAGCATACAGGCCAGTTGTGCGCGATCTGGGTAGGGTAGGATGGGCTTCCCACCAGTTCCACCATCTTGTCATTAGTGCCTCCAGTGAATTTATACCTGCTGGAGGTGATTTAATTGAGTAAAAGTCAACTGTACTTTGGCTCGCATATGAGATCGCAGGACTGGCAATAATGAGTATGGGCATAAATAAAATAAGCACAAGCATAATTCGACTATAATTAAAGATGATGTTACAAATCGGCAATGACAACATCGATGCATCATGTGTGATTCAATGAATGATATAACTTTTGTATCCAGTACAAGTTCACATCTTTGACCTACAACGGATAAGATAGATTACTCTACTACATCAGGTGATCACTAGTCTATCTTTTAAATTAACAAAATTTTATCTGGATATCGATAATAAATTTGTCAAATTATCTCACAGAAAACCTATACGTACAGAAGTTTAGCTCGGGAGTAACGTACCGCTTTTGTCACTAAGTTAGAAAGCCGACTGTATGTTTATCGGCACTCATCCATTTTTGATTCGTGCAGATTTTAATTCACTGATTACTTCACTTATCATCACCTTTATTTCCTCGTCACTAGGATCCACGTGAGGTTTCATTTCATCTGACAAGATAATTTTATTAGCATGAGGTAAAACTTTCCTTTCTATGTTTCGTTGAATTTCAGCGATTCCCATGTTCTTGAACATTTCTGAATCATGTTGTAGATCTTTATAGATCTCTCTTCGCAATTGATTATCTCTTGAGACATAAGCTGCAATCCCGAGCATTCCCACTAGCAGGAGATATGCTGAAAGGCCCAAGAAAAACACCGTAACCGTTCCAAAAGGTGGATAAGCAGCGTAGAATGGCATCCCCGGTTGCATTGAGCTAAACAATAGTACTATGCCTATGGAGGAAATTATCAAGTAGTTTCTCATAACTTTTCGTTTCATCTTTCGAGCAACATTCAAAAATGCTATGGCAAAAAAAATTCCTGATACTTGATAATTAATATTCAAGATGAATTGGAACCCTTTTGAGTAGACAATATTTATTAGGTTTGGATCGATTATTAGATTCGCATCTCTAATCAGAAAAGAGAATAGTTGATAAACCAGAGGAATGCCAACGATCAGCCAGAATACCTTCTTCCCAACTCTGGGAGCATAGGATTTTAGCATTGACACTGTAAGGATCCAAGAGGAAATGAGCATAATGGGTAAAATGTAGTTACCAAGCCCGTAGATAAATGCAATATCACGTGAAGGTATGATAACGTCAATAATTAGGGATGAATAATCTCTCGGGTATATTGCTTGTGACTGAATCTTAAACTGTTCAGTAAGGATTGGAATTGAAACCAAAATCAAGAATATAATCACGACAAAAACGATCGCATTAATTAGCATTGAATTTGATCTACTGAATCGAAACCATTGTATGAATCTTAAAGCAAGGAATCCTAGTACTATGGAGCACCAGATATGACTTAAATATGTTATTAATAAGAATAATATTTTACTATATTCATGGAGTGTTAGCATCTGCGCAATCATAATAAACAAAGACAGCATTATGGTATACTGAACTGCAGATGTAGTAAGATAAATGACCTTGAGAAGTCCTCTATTAACTACGATCGGGAAATCACCGCTTTTTAGAAATAACAACAATACAACATTAGCTACCGAAGCGGCGATAACGAATAATATGAATAACGACAAATGCAGGTTTCCAGGATTTGTTAGTTCGGTTCCGTAGAAAATATTAATGAACTGTGAATCTACTATTGCAATGCTAACGATTAATGAAATGAATAGAGTGGCACCACCAATCGTTCCTATTCGATTTATGAATGGCAGCATGAATTAGTCACACCAAAGCCCATTCCACATGTTTAGATTCATAAATATGCTGTCCAACTATTAAAGATCTAAAGGTATGTTCAAATTTATATTCTGCTAACAAGCTATCAACATAACATCTATATTAAATGTCTAGGTCTACATCAAATCTTTCAAGTACAGCAGCCAGATTGATACTAATCAATGCTTGCACCTTTCGCGTGGCTATGTTGGGTAATTCTTGGTCTATGGAATAATAGTAAAAATACTAATTACATTACATATAACTCGCTTAATTCAGTGGATTAAAATACCGTGCTTTGACTACGATAAAATTCGATTGCGTATACATGCTTACACTTGGCATTGTGGCGCGCATAATCTGGATATGAACAAGCCCATCCAGATTTGATTGCAGTAACGGCATAATTGTTGTCATCAGCTTTCGATCTGTCTGATAATAATAATGATGGAATTGGAGATACACCTTTGCATTCACTCTACCAATTGCAGTTCCATAGGTTATATGTTAAAGAATCACGGATTAACGAGAACACCACTATTATTAGAAGAGGCATCTAGACATCTCGTGTTATTATATTTCATATGATTTAACTGTGCCATATCTTTTATACTCATTATTCATTTCTTTGTAACGTGTGGATGCGAAAATTTCGCAACATGCTTAATAATAAGATAACATTACTATGTATCGGTCGAATGGTTTCTTTTGTTAGTTACAGTATAATTCTGGGATTAGTACTGATTTTGCTTACAAGCTTTATACAATCATTTTATTCATATAACAATTCTCATTCATTATCAACTTCTGCTTATGGCATACCAGAAATCAAAAAAAGATTTGTTGAGCTCTCAGATAATCGTACTGGTAACTCTATCGGATGGAATCCTGATGGCAAAAATGTGCAATTTAATATCACAGAACCAAACGCTAAGAATAACTCTATAATAACCACTAATGTTAACACTGTGCCCGCATCAAGCTTACGAATAGGGACTACCGGTACTGGAAATGAATTAGTTCTGTCGGAGATACAACCGGGCAAAGTATTTGTAATTCCGGATCTTCGTTCATCAATTTTTGAACTTGATACAGCATCCAATATCTTAAGTTCCACTAATATACCTGTCAATAACCTTTTTCCTATCCATGTGTCGAATGTCGATTCTAATAATATCTACTTGTGTTGTCAAAAATCAAAGATTCTTGTCATAAACCTTCCAACGCAGAATATAACAGGTTATATAGATATTGGGAAAGGAGCCACAGGTTCCATGTTTGGACCATATACTAACAAGGTCTACATACCTGATTGGTCTGTAAATGGTGTAAAGGTTATCAACAGAACTACGAACACTGTAACCAATTCCATATTCACTGGGTTTCGACCCACAATAGTTGGATTTGAAGATCCACATAAATTA
>DATBGR010000267.1:0-26386 GCA_036557905.1 Nitrososphaeraceae archaeon
TCGCTAATTCTGTGGAATCTGCCTGAGTATCATAAGGCCAGCGGTCAGAATAACTTTCCAGTTTTAATTCATGGAGGTGGTCGGGGGACCATTGTATGCGTGGATGGTTCAACTGTGCAATCAGATATTTCGTTTATAATATCCAAGCCTAAATACCAAGGAAATCTCAAAGGGAATTGGAGCCTTAACGATTTTAGCGACCCTTTTCAATCAGGTTCAGTTGTAACTGGAGGTCCAATATATACAGGTAGTGCAAACTCACTGCATTACAATGTGACTGGCGAAACTCACAATCTTAAGGAGAAAATTAGGCTCTGTAATCCTGCTCTCTTTGCACCTGTATCTATCGTCGGGGTATGCGGGCGCAATGTCATTATTGATGTCGGTCTTAAGACAGATGAATTGTTTGATATTGTGAATCCATTCTATGGGGATGTAGTATGCCAGTGATAGCGCATAAATTGACGTTCAAGTAGATTCTGTACTGGAGACTTGTCCTGATGTGAGTTTCAAGTAGCAAAACGGAGTGTGTTCAAGATTAATCGGAAGAATGGTGATCCAAGAAATCAGACAACATAGATAAACATATCAATAAAACTGCGTGTTGGTCAGGACAAATAGTCTAATGTTGCCATTTATCAGTACAAGAGATAAGTCCCAATGTCGATACAGGAGTAAATTATATGAGGCATGGCCTATATTACTTGTTTATAGAGGTTTAAAATCGAGCACTCCGCTTATGTCAAACAAATCAATCTCGTTAGCCATCTCCTTGGCATCATCAGCTTCTTCATTAGAACTATCCATACAGATATTGTAAAACCTGCACGAAGTACATTTATTGGGTCTGTCGCGCTCGTTGAGCTTTGGCAGCACAGAAACATCGTTTTTTCGCAATGCTTTCAGAAAAAGGTTTTTGCGCCTCACCATTTCGTTCCTGAGAATTTCTCTTGAAATGTCTCCTTTAGGTAGTAATACTGACCAGCTTTCTATCCCAGGTTCCTTGCCGTTGCGCGGTTTGAAGTAATAATCACCTTCGGAGTCACTTCTTATCCACCTGAACTCTTTGCAATTATATCTGATTGATAGTATACCTTTTTCAATATCAGTTATTACTAGATAATACAGTAGCTGCCTCAGATAAGATTTAAACTTCTCGTCAGTTATATCCAAACGCTTTCCGCTAAGAGTATCCTTTAACTCTACAATTACTTCGTCGCTAATCATCACGTCAGGATGCGCAATTATTCCATCGCTCTCTATATTAGGCTGCGCAATCCCAATATTCGCAAGATTGGTGATGACAAATTCGCTAGCCTCTCCTCTAATAAAATTATGCACAGAATCGTTAGAAATAGGATCCATTTCGGGATGCTTTCGGGAATAATACTGCTTTCTAATACACGTAGTAGGTATAATATCTGAAACGTGAACTTTCTCATCAATTCGTCTTCTGCCTTCGTACCTTAGTTGTAGGTTTACATTAAGGAGATCAGTAAAATCTTTATTTCTACGAATAGTTATTGTCATCAATTTATGTTATATTTATTCCAAATATATTCGATAGAAATTGCACTCCGACAAACTAGCTGGTGAGGACTACATCACAATGACTATTATTCTCGTTGTCTTTTATGCATATACCAGTTTTTGATGGTTAGAAATAACCTTATATGATACTGGATGGTAAGGGATTTATACTACAGTTTTAAATTAAACAACCTTCTTGTATGTGATATACTTAGCCTTCAAATGAATGTTCTATACTCATTAGGATCGTTTTCATTTGAACAACAAATATTGGACCTCATTTATCTATCATGGACATTATTGATCGTCATCTATCAAGAATTATTCACTTATAATCATAACATCAAATTGGACCCCTGTAACAATGTAGTGTTTACACGTGTTATTAATTGCTATTTACACTACATAAAAAATGTTAATATTATCAGCGTTATGTGATCATGATATCAACATGCAATACCATAAAGCTGCTTTTCTCGGCTCAGAAAGGTCAAAAAAAGCTCAAATTAAACTGTTTGAATATACTGGATTCGCAATGTTAACTTATACTATCAAAAATATCAACAATGATTTTCAACCAGTTGGAGAAGAAATGCTTATCGGAAAAATGACTAGGGGAGACGAGATAATGCTATTCATATGTGATCGCGATGGCTATGCAAAAGCCCAGTCGAAGCCACTACCTACCAGTAAAGGTGAAGAAATATACAGAAAAATAATTAGCGACGGAATATCCGAATTTGTAGGAGATATCAAAACTGTCACTTGAATGAAGCAATTATAAATTCAATTAACCCATCTAAATTTTTCATTCTCGTATCAGATGCTCTAGTTGTAATTCAGTCACAAGTGATGGTATTGATAGAATGTTGCTCAATTCAAAGACCCAGGAAAATATAACTCTAAAGTTAATCCTTTCAAACGATTATAACAATTTCCAATCGCAGGAATCTGATATCATTCTAAAATACTTGAACCTAGGCATTGGGGCGAGGCTGAAGATGATAACAGTCGACAGTTAAAAAATGGTACAAAAGAATCTTCATTTCTGATAGTTCGAAACCACATCTTAGTAACAGAGCCAAAGTGGATACGGTAATTAAATGACTATCCCATATGCCTGTAGTAAATCTATATTTGAAGATTGAAATAAGAATGTAAAGTACTTGATAAATGGTTAGTAATCTTCTCGCCTATCGAATCCGAAGAAGGATTTTGTTGGCACAGATGTAATCATCACATTCGCCGAAGACCAATCAGGACGATTTATGTTCAGGATATACATTTCTATCGTAACATCGGATTCCAAATCTTGAAGTATGTCGATATAATTTCAAAAAGTATTGTAGCCTAGTTAAAGGAAGTAATATCAGTTATAGTATCGAAAAGAGGATCGAGTAATTGACTTTTTATTACGGAGTGCACATAGAAAAGAGAAGAGGGTAAAGAATTGAATGCAGCAAACACAGACGTAAAGATTAGCGACACTATGTCAGAGGAGCTGGTAGCAATGATAGACATCTGGGTAATAGGTTTTGTAACTGTTACAGAACTACCCAGAAAGATTATGGAAAAGGCGTTAAAGGAAGGGTTTGATAAGGAGACAATAAGACAGATTATTGTATCAAAACTTAGAAAGCGTGGGCTATCGGACAGGACCATAAGAGACAAAATGCCAAAAGAGTTAAGACTGAAAAACTACCCCGAAAAAAGAAAAAAAGTGAATGAGGCTACTACGAATTGGCAGAATTCTGCCAATTCAGGGGTAGAGGGTGAGACAGAAGCACAGCTGATGGCAACGGTAGAAAGCAATGAAGCAACAGATGGCAACAAGCCCTCCAAATCGGCACGTGAACTAATAGAGGACATTGCACAAAGTATAAGAAATCAGATCTGTGATTTATCGGAACTATTGAAAGATGGTTTGAATGAGGGACTGACCTTGAAACAAATTGACAATGATTTATTTGATGCAGCGAAAAAAAATTGCGACGCTAGTCATCTAGACGAAGAAGGTCGGGAGCTGTACTTCAATCAGTTAGATGGAACTCTTAATTCAGCCTATATGGAATTGGCTTCAGAAATGTACTATGAGAACAAACGATTAAGGACGATAATTGCCAAAGAAAAATATGAGACAAACACTACTTAGTTACTATGTACTTATAAATAATAGCAAAAAGAGGAATAAGTATCCTTGAATTTCGCTATTACTGCGATACTTAATATTTTATTGATAGTAACAATTAATTGAGAAGATTAATGAACTGTAGATACCATTTATGGTATACGATCATCATCAGGATAAAATTTACAGGATGCAACTGTTCTAATAGCCAGGGATTAAATCTCTCCACACCCCCAAATCTGAGATGAAATTAGATTGAATAACAAATCCAAGATCGAATACAATCTAGATCAGATATTACCAAATCACACTAATTAAAAATCAATATGGCTATTCATTCACTTTAGGAAATGCAGGTTATGAAAGGATAAGGCTTAAGATTCGGATTATCGTTTCTGACAGGCTATCATAATAATTTGCCTTTACAAGCATCATCCAAATAGAGTAGATTTGTGAAAGTACCTTGTATTTATTTCCGAATTAAGATATTGGTTGAAATTCGGATTTGCCTCTACTTGGCATAGACGCTCTTCTTGGATCTACTGTCGCTGCAGTAACTACTGCTTAGCACAGGCAAAATTTTTAGACATACAATTTGGTCTACGATGATATTATCTCAGTACCGATTTGGATTTCACCTTTGATTGCATTCAGAATATTAGAGATCTCTGCCTTTAAGATTCTGGTTGGTATTTTAGAGCGCTCTATGACTTTAAGTGCAACAATATCCATCAAGTCATATGTACCAGCCATCGAACTTTCCCTTTCGAGAAGCCGAAGGCATTGTCGGACTGTAATTCTCTTAAGGAGTTTAGCCTTGCTATTAACATTAGGATCTGAGTCGTATATCCCATCGACGTCAGTAGCATTAAGAAATTTCGATGCGTTTACTATTTCAGCAATCAATGCTGAGGTGGCGTTCGTACTTTGGCCTGGATGCAGTCCACCTGTAATTACTATCTTTCCACTCTCCGCAGCCAATGCAACTTCTTCTAAATCTTTTGGTATCTTAGGATAGGCTTTGTCTTGCAGTGCAGATAACAACAGTCTCGCGTTCAGCCTCGAAACATTAATCCCCATAATATCTAAAGTTGCTTCGTCTGAACCCAAAGCCCTTGCTAGGTCAATATAATGCCGAGCAATTTTTCCTCCTCCCGAAATCACGATCGGTTGAACATCCTTAATCGAGGTAAACATATCAGCATATGCTCTAATCTTTCTCTCGTTTGTATTTTCACCAAAAATGCTGCCACTTAGTTTGATGACTACCCTATTGGCAGCATAGGATTTTCGACAATGGTCAACCATGGTCACTTCCTCTTTCAATTACACTTCTAATACACCTTTCAACTCGATTTCTACTTTCCGCCGTTGTATACACTCTTAACATGTTTAGAAACCCTGTTATGGAGTCAATAATTGGTATCTCTGATACAGGAATTTCATAGGCCCGCTTTCTATCAGACAGTATCACCGAGCTAATCTCCTTTTTATTCGGGGTCAAAGGCATTGATGACGCTCTTGAAGAATCCACGAACACTGTAGAGTCGCTAACCCCGGCCGTCTCAGCTATTCTTGACCCCAAATCATTCAGGGTCACTCTATTAATTTTTTTGAACGTCGGATCATGTCTATGCAGGAACTTCTCATAGACGCATTTTAAGAGTCTTCTGGATTTATAAGAAGAGGCAAGTGTTGATGCAATTATATTCTGATCTTTAAGTGAGGCAATCCTCTCAAGTACGTTCTCGTCAGTTAATTCTGAAAAGTTTTCCAAAGAAACATCTGTTAGGTTTAGCTGGTCATCAGCGAGTAGCATTGAATGCAATAACATAACTTCAGCAGATCTCACTGTTTTATGAAAATAAACTGCCTTGAACATTTCATATCTTGAGATTAACATCGATTCGAACGAATATAAGGCAGATCTATCCAATGCCAGGTGTTTGTTAGTTACTACCTGAAATGAGGTAACTAGTCTATGATAGTCTATATTCCCGTACTCTGCACCCGTAAACATACCATCTCTAGGCAGGTAGTCCATTATATCAGCAGATAAGCTTCCAGCAATGATTTCATTTAGAAACCTTGTTTTTGACTGGCCGCACGATAGATTTGAAACAATTGATGAGTCGTAGCCATATCTTGAAATGATGTCACTAATATCACTTTTTGAAATGATTTCCTGTCCAATATCTTCGTGAGTTTTCCTACTCTTCTCATTCAAAACTTCTTCAAATAGATGAGAGAACGGCCCGTGGCCTATGTCATGAAGCAAGGCTGCTAATCTGAGTTCTTGTATTTCTTCTTCACTTTTCAAATAACCTTTTGATAACAGGGTTTCACCAGCATAGCCAGCTATGTGCATTGTTCCAAGAGAATGCTCAAAACGAGAATGTTGTGCACTTGGATATATTAGATGAGCTCCAGCAAGTTGTCTAATCCTTCTCAGTCTCTGGAACATCGGGCTATCTAGAATATCATGTTCGACTTGTGTAAATCGAATATGCTTGTGTATTGGATCGGTTATTTCTCCAACAAATTTCATGACTATAATGATTAGTTTACTACTAATTCATTTACAAGTTTAAGGACGTCTTTATGAACATCCTCTTTACTTCTTTCTCCATTGATTTCCTTCCATTTAAATAAAATTGCTAGTTCGTGGTAATTTTTATGAACACGGTTCAATAATTCTTGATCCTGTTCAAACAGATCGTGGACAGCGATCGCTCTTTCCTGTATAATGAATGGTTTTGCTCTTAATATTATGACCAAATCTGCCTTAGGCATACCCTGATCCAATGTAAGTAACCAATTTAGATCTACACCATTGGATATCCCATAGACCAAATTTGACTGATAGTATCTATTCATAATCAAAATGGTGCCATTATCTCTTGCAATCTCTATTTCCTTCTTCTTTTCCCAGCGGTTAGCAGAGAGCAGCATGTGCTTTAATTCGTTAGGGTAATCCCGTTTGTGATCTAAAAAGGCACGAATTTCTGCTCCTATTGGCGTTCTATAATCAGGAAAATTTATTATCGAACAATTCTTTCCCGATAGTTTCAGGGAATTCATGAGCATATTGGACTGAGTGGTTTTTCCAACTTTATCAGTTCCTTCAATCACAATTATCCTTCCACTATTCAATAAGAAAGTGCGAAGCTTACCTGCATAAAAGTATAATTGATTTCGTTATAACTATGGCTGAGATTTAGGAATAGTAAAATAATCGTTCGCAATGGAATCTATAGATAGACGGTGATAGTAAGTACAATAGTTCTCAAAAGCCATGCAGCTTTTCATTGATACAATTGAAAAAAATTCTAAATCAACACTTAAATCTTGATGGGATCTATAATAATTAATAATGACTGGATTATCAGAATTGATACTTCAGGTGGGAGTCGGAGGATTTGAGTGGGTTATTATTATTGTTATTGTAGTAGTACTTATCTTCGGTGTAAAGAAAATTCCGGAACTTGCGAGAAGTTTTGGTAAGGCGTCGTCTGAATATGAAAAGGCCAAGATGGAAGCAAAGAATGAACTTCAGAGAGTTAAAAGCAAAAGTGGTGATGCTATAGGAAGGGAAAAACTTGAATCAATAGCCGAAACGCTGGGTATAGATTATACAAACAAGAATGATGAGGAGCTGAGGGTCGCTATTGATGCTGAAATCAATAAAAGCAAGAACCACCCCTAATAAGATAATAAATTCCTAGGGATCCCACTTCCACTTTGCATCATAAAGTCTATCGGATAGTGCAATTTTATCAATTGTGCATATCTAATCCAATATCTTCAAAATTTATCTAATAAGTTTTTAAGATATTATAGAAATTATCCCTTTCCACAGGTTCGTAACCAATTTGCTTTATGGCATTTATGATCCTGTTGGATGTCAATTCTGTTGATCTTGCCCCCGTTGCGCTAACTACTTCTTCTCCTATTAGCGTCCCACCGAAATCATCGGCGCCATAATGTAATGCGAGTTGGGCCATACCTATCCCGTTTGTCAACCAAGAGGATTGCAAATGATCAATCAAGCCGAAATATGCTATTCTTGAAATCGCAATCATCTTTACTAAATTAAGGCCGCCAGAGGGATATTGTATTCTACCCTCAGATTTCAGATCTGTAGCGTTAGGTTCAAAACTCCAAGGTATAAAGGCCATAAACCCATTGGTTTTTTCTTGTAATTCTGCAATTTTTATAATATGTCTGGCTTGCTGTTCCTCGTTTTCAACTGTACCATACATCATCGTTGCCGATGATTTCAATCCAAGCCCATGTGCTTCTTCCATAATCCTAAGCCATTCATAGCTCTTGATTTTAAGAGGACTAATGAATGATTTAACATCATCATCAAGTATTTCTGCTCCTGCGCCTGGTAATGAATCTAATCCAGATTCCTTAAGCCTAGCAAGAACTTCTTTTGTACTGCTTCTTTCGATCTTAGCAATCATATCTATTTCAGAAGGTGATAATCCGTGAATAGATATTTTTGAAGATTTCTTTATCGCATCAAAGACGCCTTCGTAGTATTCTAATCCTAAATTCGGATTATGTCCTCCTTGAAATAGCACTTGAGTAGTACCCAGCGTTTGTGCGGAGGTCAAGACTCGTTTGAGTATATCTTCTTTAGACAAAGTATAGGTATCTTTATTCCCAGGAGGCCTATAAAATGCACAAAATTTGCAATAAGTTACGCAGACGTTTGTATAATTTAAGATAATATTGTTAATAAACGAGGCAGTATTGCCGAACAATCTTTGTCTCAACAAATTCGCAATTGCTCCTAATTTAACTACGTCAATAGATTTAACTAGTCGAATACATTCATTTATCCTGATCCGTTGACCGCGAAGTATTTCTTCTACTATATCGCTTAAGTCAGACTTTATTATCAAATCTTGCGCTAGTCCGATATTGCTCAATACTGATGATTCCTGAATTGTTTATACTATTTAATCCTTACAAACACCTAACCAAACTACGAGTAACTTATATGTTATATTCATAATGATAGAACATAGTTTGCTAAGTAAAATTCAAGGTGTTACAGATGCGTTAGAAAAAGCCCTCAGCGGAGAAGAGCTATCTTTCCAGGATGGTTTGCAACTGATGAAAGAAGAGAATTTGTTTTCCCTTGGAGTCGCAGCAGATATGATCCGGGAAAAAACTTGCGGAAACATAGTTACTTTTGCATCCTCATATTACTTGAATTATACGAACGTCTGTGCTGCGAGTTGTCCGCTATGCGCTTTCTATAGAAAAGGCGACGAGGAAGACGCATACACCTTAACAATAGAGCAGATTGTCACAAGAGCAGGAATAGCTGTCAAGCAGATGGGAGCCAATGAACTTCACATTGTTGGCGGATTTCATCCGAAGTTGGGTTTAGAGTATTATGAGAGCATGATGAAGGCAATAAAAAGTAACTATCCCGAGGTAACAATCAAGGCGCTAACTCCGGCAGAAATCTTCTTCATTGCAAGACTTACAAAAAATTCGATAAGGGAAGTGCTACTTAGGCTAAAGAATGCAGGATTAGATGCACTACCAGGTGGTGGGGCCGAGATTTTCGGTACTGAATCAAGAGACAAGATTGTGAGGGGAAAATGTTCAGGTGAAGAATGGCTCGATACTGTCCGCCAAGCGCACGAATTGGGATTGACGAGCAACTCAACAATGCTTTTTGGCCACGTAGAAAAATTAGAAGACATTGTCGATCATGTCTTGAAGATAAGAGATCTTCACAAGAAAACAAATGGATTTAATACATTTATACCGCTGAAGTTTAGCCTCGACAATACGGAATTGGAACAAAATGGAACGATAACCATGGAAAGTCCATCAACTTATGATTTGAGAATTATTGCAGTATCAAGGTTGCTCCTCTCAAATGTACTGAATAATATCTCTATATACTGGGTAGCACTAGGAAAAAAACTAGCTCAAGTTGCACTATCTTATGGAGGCAACGATCTTGTAGGTACAGCATTTTCTGAAGAAATCTTTAAAGCGAGCGGTAAAGGCACTGCAACTTCAATAGAAGAACTGATAAACTTGATTAGAGAAGTAAAGAAAGAGCCTGCGCTAAGGGACTCGTATTTTAACATCGTGAAGAGATTTAACTCGTAGACCCTTCATCCAAGACATCAAACAAACAAGCGACAGGCCTATCTTATTGCAGCGATGATATATTGTACTAGTTCAGATAATATTTAATTCCATATACATCATTTCATTGACCTTTATTCTTTGTTTCCTTTTTAGCTGCATTCCAAACCGTAGTAATTGTAGTCTCCATTGGGATTGAAGCAATATTATCTACTGGTCGTAATGATAAGAGGGATTTGTTGGTCTCCTCTAACTGCTTCCGAGTTCTAAGCTTATCCTTATACTTCAAATTTCGTGGCTTTGTTCTCAGTCTATAGCCACAACAAGGACACCATAATCCAACCCAATTGATGAATATCTCACAAATTTGGCATCTCCTCTGTCCTAAAGCATAACGGCCAGAGCCAACAGGTTTTTGTGCCTTGTGACGTATACATATGCCTTTACAAGTCATTTTACAATATTATTACACTATACTTAATTTTATACTTTTAGTAAATATATTAGAAAATTTCTAATTAAGTGCAACTCAGATATTTTCTTATTTCAGAACATATGTTAGAATTTTTGGACAGCTTTTCACATTCCAGCACCTTGCTATAAGATTTTGTCTAAAACAGATAATAATATTGTTTTTTTCCTTATTAAGGCCTCTTTTATCTGGACTGCTCAGTACAGTTTTTGCACCAATTTCGTTACCTCTGACTTATATTCATGATGATTTAATTGCTAATCATTCGCGGTATAACCATACTTATTAATTCGTTTGCGGAATATCATATTTTTGAAACTTTGAGCATGTTCGTTAACTTAATTTCCATTCCATATCGATCCTCCTCACTTTTCATGTGTTTATATATTTTGATAAGTTCAGGCCAATGCTTTAATATGCTAAACTTTCCTAAGATTTTCAGCTGTATAAATCTATAAACCGACGTATAAATCCTAAATTTATTTATAACCGCATTTCTGTAAGCCTGCAGATCATCTATGTGTCTAACAAGTAATTCTGCACACCAAGTAGCAGGTATAATACCCTCTCCTAAGAGTGCATAGACAGTACCAATAGATTCACCCACACCAATAGATTTCTTACCATCAGCAAAAGGTTCACAATATGCAGGAGGACTAATTCTTACTGGCCTTCCAACTTTTTTTAGAATCTCACATTCATACCTATTTAAAAAAAATTCAACAAAAGTGTTGTTCTGTTTTCGTTCAAAATCTCCTGCTCCTATGTGAGCATAGCCGTTACCTAAAGGAAAGAACCAAAAATATCCGTTCATAGATGGGAATGCCTTCAAATAAAAATCATCATAGGGAATCATATCTATCGCATATTTTACTTTATACTGAACACAAGGGATCCACATCTCATTTTTTAGCTTCGGCAGATAGTTTCGATGAAACCCGGTAGCATCAATAATTAGATCGAAGTCAGATTCCAAATTCTCTTTCTTAGGTACTTTGCCAAATTCGATCTTTGTACCTCTTATCATATCTTGGATTAACTTCAATTTGTCGTATACCACCATCCCCCTAAGTCGAATGTCGATTGTTTTGTCGCGGCCATGATCTAGTTGAGTATCGAAATCTACAAGCATGTGCTTCCCCTTATGCATCACATAAGTTTTGAAATTCAACCCGCACTTCTTTGTCATATCAGACATTACGTTTTCGCATGTTGCCCATGCACATACTGCATCATGTTTGCTTTCTGGCATTCTCTCGAATCCGACAACATGATTCCCTGGGGTATTGCTTAGCCTATTCATAAGGTATGCTCCCGCAACACCTATGCCAACTACGGCAATCTTCATTCAAATAGTACTGAGTTAAGGTCCAAATAAAAACATTGCAAAATGAGCTAGATACAAAATAAGATCTGACGAGTATGTCAAAAACATTTTAGAATATTAGAAATATGTTATAGCTTTAAGAAAATGACATACTCTACTAATGAGATCTAATCCGCTCGTGAAGTATTAGTAAATAATCGATTTACACATATAACCATCACGACTACCACATATTGTTAGGAATTGTCATCGTCGAATAGTAGTAAGAAGGTAAAGCGTATGCCAGGATCTGCTCGTATGGGTTTAACACTACTCCTAGTAGGAGCTATTTTAGTAGGAGTAGGAACATATGTGAATAGGGGAGCAATTTCACTGTATGGCCTGATCCTTGTTATCATAGGATTTTCAACATATATGATCTCATCAATTATTGCAGCTAGAAGGAAAAAGAACTAGCTTAATGCATCGAAAATCCTATCCTTGTAAATAAATCGCAGGTTTGTATGGCCTAGCAGATTTGGCTTTTGATCTTGGGTCATGCTTTTGTAAATCAATATCATCTTCTGAACATACTAGGATCTCCAAACTGGCCTTCCCAATATCCGATTTTATCAAGGTTTCTGCGTCTTTAAATATAGGAATTTCATCAAAATTCTTCAAGCTAATCCGCCTATTCCTAACATCCATAGTCTCAGACAAGATATCATCTATCGTCTTCTTTACAAAGTTAGGATCGGTTTTAGCTTTTGCTGTAGAAGAATCGCTGATTAGCTGTTTCATAATATCTCCGAAGTTAGTCTTGTGTTCAAGAGCGATAATTTCTACAATTTTATGATAGATCGACGTTTTCCAATGTGAAGCTACGTAAATTCTAATGCTCGATGGTTCTATTTTGGTGACCTTGATAATGGCTTGTACATCATCAATAAGATTTGCGATTAAGTGTTCAGATTCTTCTGCAATCTGATCTAACCTGTTATCGTCTATTACTGGCCATCCACTAAAAATTATTGAAGTCGAATTACCAAGTTTTTCCCAGATTTCTTCTGAGATGAAGGGTGCAAATGGGGAAAGCATCTTAATCCGAGCTTCTAAGAATCGGAGTACGCATGGTAATGTTGACCTACTGTCTCTAGTTTTGGCATTAACCCTTTTTCTGTACCATTGCAGGTCTTGATCCAGCGAATAGAGCAAAACATGCAGAGCTTCTCTCACCCGTAATTTCTCTAAACAGACAGTTATCTCCGAAATTGCCCTTTGCAATCTACTATCTAGCCATCTATCCTCTAACATGTTAGGTTCTCCATTCTCCATTAGCGATTCCTTATTTGACCGTGAGGAGGAATCAATCGTCATATGATACAAATCAGTTAATTTGGACTTTATTCCTTCAAGTGCATCGAAACTAAAATCAGCATCCTGCAGGAGCTCTGCTGAGATAAGCATTCCAATACGTATGGCATCTGCACTATGCGCCCTAACGGCTGCGCGTAACGGTACTATGTTACCAATGGACTTTGACATTTTCTTTCCTTGCATGAGTACTGAGCCATTGACGACGATCTGGATAGGCCAATTTGCTCTTTGAAAAATTGCAACATGATTAAATACAAAAAATGAGAGATGGTTCGCAACTAAATCTCTTCCGGAATGTCTTGCATCTACCGGATAGAAGTAACAAAATTCGTCTCTAAGACCTTCCACGAAATCTGAAGATAAATTGCAATCCCTAGATACAATCTCGCTTGTTCCCTTTCCAAGTAGTATATAATCGAAAAAAGAATCGTTGACCTGATCAGGGTCGAGGTTTTGCATATCACTGTAACTCGAATTAAATTTCGCGATTATGTAATACGCCATGTAAATGACTGAATCAGAAAGACTTTCGATAATCCAGTTGGCGTCCCACGGCAATCTCGTTCCTAGCCCTGACTTTCTAGCACATGCCCTCTCTTTGAGCCAGTCGATCACATGATTGAATTCTTGTCTTATCTCTTCAGGAAGGATGTCCATCTCGTTCACACATTCATGTGCTAAGGTTTTCCATTTTTGATCTCCATAATTTATAAACCATTGATCATCCAAAATTTTAACGACGCATTCGGTACCACATCTGCATTTAACAGGCCGATTCGTCAGCTCAATCATCGTATCGGCAATACCAGTCATAACTAATTCGTTCTTTATCATATCCTTGGCCTCTGGTACTGACATCCCTTCGTACTTGCCAGTATTCGACATCATTTTCCCTTTGTAAAACTCTTGCGAATACAATTCGTTGGTAGCGATTTCTAGATTTCTGTCCGACTGGTTCACAATTTGATATTTCTTAATAATTTCCTGTACAGGCAGCAGTCCGGTATTCTGCGATTCAGAGCTAATAACAAATATCGGCTCTACTATGCTCCCAAGGTGATAATTATCCAGAATAGAATGATTAGTCTTCAAATCATCCAGTGCTTGATAATCGTACGGTGCATGACCGGGGACTGACATTACGATACCTGTTCCGCTATCAGATTTAATGAACGAAGCAGGATAGATTGGCAATTGTTTATTCGTAATGGGGTTCTCGACAAATTTACCGACTAATTCTTTGCCACTTAACGTAGTGCGAATCGAGATTTTTCGATTTAGGAATTCAAGTTTTCTTGCCGCATCTATAGTAACGATCCAGATTTCACCGAGGTCGTCAAGTGACATTATCAAGTAGTTAATTTCAGGATTAAGCCAAATATTTGTCACCCCATAAATTGTCTCAGGTCTCAGGGTTGCAGCTGGAAGATAGTAATAATTACCATTAAGCTTCATTCGAAATTTTATCAAGGTGTACTCATTAAAATCTGGCTCTACATCACCAATAGTATCATGCTGACTAACTGGATTCTGATCGTTGGGACACCATCCAACTGGATGAGATCCTTGTACAATTAGTCCTTTGCTCTTCAGTACTCTGAACTGCCAAGAGATAAATTTCGAATAAAGCTTATCTATTGTAGTGAACTCACATCTCCAATCGATCGAGTATCCTATTTCCTCCATTCCCTGTTTGATTTCAGCATGAAAATATCTTGCAATATTGACTGGATCAATGAAATTTTGTATAACTGAATCTGAAATATTGTAGACGCTTCTAAAAGTGTCAATCAGCTCCTTGTCTTGCGAAGCAATCCTACGAGACATTGCTAGTATAGGTGTCCCTGTATAATGAAATCCCATTGGAAACAAAACATTGTACCCCTTCATTCTCATGTATCTGGCATGAACATCAGCTAGAGTGTAAGTTCTTCCATGTCCAATGTGTTGTGGGGAATTTGGATAAGGATAAGCAACTGTAACAAAGTACTTTTTTCTTTTTGGATCAATATTGGCCTGAAATATTTTTTCAGTTTTCCACTTGCTAGTCCATTTCTTTTCGAGTACTTTCCAATCTAAATTGTTAACGAATCGACTATTCATGCTGACTGCCCTCGCTATCAGTGCGAATATATTCCTTGACTATCAATTCTTCAACAGTCTTAAGAGCATCACCTATTTTGTCCTTATATTTGCCGCCCCCTTGGCCAAACCTTTCATCACCTCTTCCTGAGCCTCCAAGATCTACCGAAAGCTGTTTAGCAATAGTGCCTGCGTAAATCTTCTCCCTGGCTTTTTCTCCTACGAAGACTATTACTCTTAAGCCGTGACCTCTTGAAACCAAGGCTACGTAGATTAGATTAGGGTCTAATTCGATTGTCTTTTCCCCAATTGTGATATGATATTCTTCATCCAGCTCTTCATCAAATGTACTATAAACTTTGATATTACCTTCCTGGAGTTCCCTAGCAGTATTTGAGATATACGTTGCTATGTACGGGGCAGTCTTCCTTAGTATAGTCTTGATCTTTTTCTTATTAGATTCTGTTTCTGAAATCATTTTATGAAGAGATTCCACCACCTTCTCCTTACTAGATCCTAGAGACTTCGAAATAGAAGTCAGCTGACTTTCTTGTCTCTGTAAATGTTTTAGTGCAGCTTCGCCGGCAACAAATTCCAATCTTATGATTCCATCTTGTATTCTTTCAGATTTCAGTATCTTAATGACACCAATATCTCCGGTTTTCACTACGTGTGTTCCTCCACAGGCCTCAATATCCCAATTGTTGATATTTACAATTCTAACAGAATTAGAAGGCACCACACCTCCTTGGTAGATCCTGAATGTATAGAGCTTTTCAGCAGTACCCCGGCCATATGTATTAATGAGTACAGGCAAGTTCTGTCGAACTACTTCATTCGCTTTTTGTTCTATATTCCATATTTCTTCATTGCTTATCGCAGAATGGTGTGTAATATCTAATCTGCCATAATCTTCCTCTTTAAATGCAGAATTTTGCCAAACCCATGATCCAAGCGCACCTCTAGCTGAGGAATTCAAAATATGAGTTGCAGTATGATGTTTGGTGATCGATTCTCGTCTTATATTGTTAACTACTCCATCGATCACTTGTCCCTCTACGAAATCAGTTCTTTTTTGTAATCTATGAATTATGACGTCAGCCTGTTTTGTTACTTCTATTACCGGTATGGAACCCAAGACACCTCTATCAGGTTCCTGGCCTCCGCCACGAGGATAAAAAGCGGTCTGATCCAGAATGACATATGTACCATCGATTATTTTAATTACTTTTGCACGGAAATTCCGCAGGGACATATCTTCGTAATAAAGAGCTCTCGTTGGCATAATACTTCCTAGGTTGAATGTTTGCTTATGTGACTGGGTAACCTTCTGATCTGTGTGCAAATCCGCAAGCCTAGTGTAAAATGTGGATGGGATATTGTCTATAGCCCCGGCTCTTTCCAGATAATCAGGAGTTATACCATCCGACTCATACATCCTTATCAGATCATCTACTGACAGATGTCTGTTCGCATTCTTGATGGTGGTAGCAATAGCATACATCCTTTCATTAGATCCTACATATCTATCTGATTCTAATTGCAAAATGGTTCTCACGTCATTGATATGTTCTTCAAGTTCAGGATACATTCGCTTCAAATAATCGATGTGTAGATCTGTTACATCCTCAAGCCTAAGATTCCATCCCATCTTCGCCAAAATTGAAATCGCTCGCCGTAAGATCACCCGAAGATTATACCCACCACCAACATTAGAGGGTATGGCACCATCAGCTATCGCAAATAGTAACGTACGAGTATGATCTGCGATTGTATATATAGCCTCATATGGAGATATGGTTCTGGAAAGATCGTCGTAAGACATACCCAAGGATTTTGCGATTGAATGCTTCAGCAAGACTATATCATTATTTTGATCATCTATTCTAGTTGAGGCAGCTGTAAAATATCTTGATAGTACATCGGAATTTTCATTAATAGATAATCTATCTACCAGCTTTTGTATAACTGGCCCAAATGCACAATCGTAGCTCGTGGGTGTTCCCATTGTTATCCACGATAGACGCTCTAACCCCGCTCCCATATCGATTATCCTGTTATCCATAATGCGATAGCTATTCTCATTACCTTCGAACTCTGTGAAAACAGCATTGCCTAGTTCAAGGCCATTTACATAGTATTCTAGCGAATACCCAAACGCACCAGCACCAATCCATACATCCTCTACAAAGACGATCTCGCGCGAAAGAATCCCGAGTATGTTGGTTAACATTTGATAATCTAACTCGATACATCGATCCTTCCAGTACCCACCATTAGCATCCGCATTACATGTTTGTCCAATCATACAAAAACCAGTATAGTGTCTACCCGTTAGACCAACATTTTCAATGTCGTTGAATCGCAAACTCATTTGAGGAACTAACAGTGGATTAGAGGGCAGTTCGAAAACAACCTTGTTCTCCATGATCCTTTGAAAGTCGACGATGGAAGCTATTGTGAAGTACAAGTCCTCACGCCATCTGCAAACTACGGGATATCGCCTTATGATCGAATGATTACTTGATTCGAAGAAGGTTTCAATCTGTTTCCAAGTATTTACATAATCGAATCTCTTATTTGTAGGTGGATTCCCAATGAAACTATAGTATTCATGATCCGGACAGAATTCGCGGTCCACCTGAGACCAGAAATATTTAGTACACCTGCTACACTTGTGCCGCTTGAATCCCTCTTGTTCAAATAAAGCAACCCTATAATACTTTTCAGGATCAGAAGCAAATAAAGTTGCGAGTTCCCTTTTTCCCAATACTTGGCATCCTTACAAGAGACAATATTAATGCTTTTACTAAATTAGCATTTCATTATAGATACATGTTTGATACTTAGGCTGCTATCATCTAACCAGACTGACTCTAGACATACTTGGCGCATCTAAATCCTGCGAATGGTAATCTTTCATGAGGTTTGAAATAATTTCTATAGCTATTCCTAATTTGACTCGAGGGTGTGGCGAAGGATCCACCACGAAGTACTTTCTGATTTATAGACCATTTATCAGTATACTCGCTGAATCTTGATCGAAATCCTGGATAAAGGGTGTACTCTGAAGACGTCCATTCCCATACATCGCCTATCATTTGGTGGCACCCATAGAAGCTGATACCTTCAGGATAGAGGCCAATCTCCGAGGGAGCCCAAACATATGACTCCAAAAGGTTTGCATGGGTATATGGATCAGGCCTGTCGTCACCCCAAGGATAGAACGTCTTTTTCTGTAGCTTGTCGTTCCAACAAGCTGCCTTCTCCCATTCGGCCTCCGATGGAAGCCTCTTGCCTGCCCACGTTGCATACGCATCGGCTTCATAGTAACTTATATTTACTACAGGTTCTCTTGGATTAATATCATATAGTCCGCGAAAATCCTTCTTAATCCATTTATTTTCTTGGCTGGTACTTCTGTTCTCAGATTGTTCCCAATATAGAGGAGATTCCCAACCATTCTCCTGCAGTTGATCCCATCCATCAGCAAGCCAATACTTGTAATTATGGTATCCATCATCATTAATGAATTTAATATAGTCTCCGTTGGTAACAGGAAATATGTCAATTTCATAGTGTTGGAGATAAGTTTTATGTTCAGGTAGCTCGTTGTCGTAACAAAATCCCTTTCCATGAAAACCTAATTCATATATTCCACCGTCTATCGTTACCTTGCTCGATGTGTCGAATTGACTCTTAGCTTTGCCATTATTAGTTACTGAAACAGATTGAGACAATATTGTTCGCGATTTAGATGGTCTCGGTTTTACTATCAAGGGCTTGTAGTTATCTTCAATGTCTCGAAATCTCTGGAAATAATGTTGAAAATCATATATCATTAGTTCTTGATGCTGCATCTCATGCTGAATCCCCAATAGTATGTCATATTTTAGATTACCTAGCAGCTGTTTCTCAATCTGATGGTCTAACTGCTTCTGCTGTTCTTCTCTAAGAAATAAAACAACGCATTCATCGATGAACGTTCTATACCGTAAAGTTTGTTCAACTGTAGGTCTTGGGAACTTGCCGCGCTCTGCTTTTGGAAGGATATTGCCATATCTCTGATAATATGAGTTTAAATATTCTAAGTTAATCGGGTCATCAATGGCCTGAGTAGTTCTACCATATCGTTCCAATATTTTGTGAAAAAACCAGCTGACGTGGGCCAAGTGCCAATTTGGCGGACTTCCAAATGTGTGAGATTGTATAACTGCATCTTCGATTTTTAATGGCTTGAAGATGTCTAAGGTTCTCTTTCTCACTATGGTGAAATCCCTAACCAGATCATCTAAGCTAATATTCTCCTCAATATGGGAAGACTCATAAATAGCTTCATTACTAGATCCAATTTGTTTCATAATTCCAATAAAGGGGTTGATGTAAATATATTTCATTGGTTGAATTAAGAAGACACGTTTACCGACTTGTAATAAATCAGTCAGGACTTTTGGATCCCATGAGTACGCTAATCCAATTTTATTATACTCCATCGCACTTTTAAATTCTATCTGATTAAATTGATATGAAATAATAGTTATTTTATTATAGTAGTTAAGACGTCATCACTAACCAGAGTTTGAACATCAGCTCATCTCCGCAGGTAGAACTCAATGATGACTTTGCATCTCACATTGGGGACAGTCTAGGAGGACGATTTAGTAGTAAAGCAAAGAAGACTAATCCCAAATATCTTTATGATTATGAAGGCTCACGACTATTTGAACAAATATGTTTGCAACCAGAATACTATCTGACTGGAGTCGAGATCGAAATATTGAATAATTTTTCAGCTGATATTGCTAGTTTATTCAAAGATTTTAATCAAATTGCTATGATAGAACTTGGTAGTGGGAGCTCTACTAAAACTAGGATCCTTTTGCAGCATTTTGTGGATAAGATAAGTGCGAAACAAATGTATTACTTTCCAGTGGATCTCTCTAACTCAATTCTAGAAGAAACGATTAACAAACTTCCGATTGAATTTCCTAGTATAGGCATTTTAGCAATTCATTCTGACTATATTCGAGGGATCAGAATGGTCGAAGTCATCTTGAACAAAGAAGTTGGCGCAAAAGAGTCCTTTAAGAAGCTCGTGATATTTCTAGGTTCAAGTATTGGGAACTTTGAACCTAATGAAGCTTCGGCATTCCTACAACAAATCCGATCATCAATTGGGAATAGTACTAACAATAAATTCTTGATTGGCTTCGATCTTCACAAAGACGCAGAAATTCTAGAAGCAGCGTACAATGACAGGAATGGTATCACCGCAAAATTTAATCTCAATATTCTAGCCAGAATAAATAGAGAACTGGGAGGAGAATTTGATCTAAATACATTTTACCATTCAGCATTTTATAATTTAATGAAAAGAAGGGTAGAGATGCATTTAGTTTCAAAGATAGATCAGAATATTAAGATTAATAATCTTGGAAAAACAGTCACGTTCAAGAAGGGCGAGTCAATCCATACTGAAAATTCGTACAAATATTCAATAGATCAGATAAGAGAATTAGCAGAGAATAGTGGCTTTAAAGTAGAAAAGAATTTCACTGATAAAAGAGGTTGGTTCGATTTAGTTCTTCTTTCAATAGCTTAAGAAGCATAATCTCGTCAGCAGAGAGTTCACCGAACAGAATAAGCGAATAAACAATAGTCATATCTTTTAAATGAGTTCGATCTACTAAGTGCATTAAACAGAAAATGTCATTTTGTTACCTGTGTAGTTTCGATTTTCAAAATAATCATTCTGATTTGCGCATTATCGATAATTTGAAGTTTCGATCTCTTGACTTTGAATTTAGTTCGGATATCGCAAGTATCTATTTTTACATTATTTGCATGGCCAAGAAATTCTCAAGTTAGAAAGAAGTGCTCCGTAGTAAAATCGGCAAATGAGATTTCGGTTCCAAAGATAGAAGAATTAGAATTGGAAAATTTTGATTGTCGATGTAATGAATAAATTTAAAACTTATTTAGGTATCGACTATCAATAGCTAGATGTATTGATCCAGAAAAATAATAATTGCAAATTAATCATCTTTATTCATCTATTACATTTGCATCATAAGTCTAATGTAATACTACTTGATTGGATTTTAACACATCAGGAAAAACCGATCAAGATCCGATGAATGTCCCATCGTGGAAAAGAAAAAATTGTAGGATAGATTTATTGCTTATTTGAAATCAAATGATACCGTTAGGCTCGCCGATGCTAGAACATATAGAGAATGCTAAAATATTTACCTTTGACGCTTAGCAGCAGCGTCTTCATGTTGTCATCCCCAAAAAATTTGTTCGTTGCAGAGGTCTTTCAACTGAATGAACATTTAAAAGTCGGGAAGAGAAAAATTCTAACATCGTAAATGTTTGATTAAAGACAGTATTGTAATTTTCGCGAATGATTCCTACTTCATTCGAAAGGGAATACTCTGATATTTACTTGTCTCTGAAACTGCTAATTAACCATTTTCTCAAAAATATCATCATCAATACACCAACCTGCCCTGGTTGAGGTACTTGCCTTATAGTAAAAAAACGATCTTTGGCAAGAAGCACCGACTAAATTTTCTTGCGGTATTAGTCTGTTCGGGTACTTATCCCTTTGGAGGTAGATCACAATGTCCTCGGAATTTCTAATTATCCACATATTCATAATAATAACAAATTTAGAAAGTTCACCTTCAAGGCACAGACAGCAAGGTAATCTGTATAATTCGCTTTGAGACGGTTTTGTCAAGTTTGTGAATAAAATCAAATCAATTTTATATAACACACACAGAAACTCAAAGACTACAATACGATGGTGACTATATCTTCGAATAAAGTTTTCTTGCATTCGAAGATAGAGTGGAAAGTAAACCAAAATCGTTCCGAAGGTTAAGCGTTGGTAGCTACCAAACTCCATTTGTTGGAGCGTCCAACCTTCAGAAAAGAGATTCCTATAAATCTCTACATTAAATAGTTATTATTGATATAAAAAGTTTATCCAATATTTTCATATAGAATTGTATAATCACACACATCTGACATAATATTAATAAGTCCCAGAATCCTGATGGTATCTTTCTATCTGGATTGTTGCATGAGAAATTTTAAACTTCTTTTCCAACACTGAATTAATCTCTTGCAAAATAAGTTGTGATTTAGTAAGGTCTATGACTACAACATGAGCAGACAATGCATTCATGCCGGAAGTAATAGTCCATATATGTAGCTCAAACACGCCTGTTACACCCTTTATTTGTAGTACTGCCTTCTTTACTTCCTCATGAGACAAATTTGCAGGAACGCCTTCCATAAGTATTTCAATCGCCTTCTTAATGATGGACCAAGCCCTAGGGATCATGAATAACGCCAGTCCTATGCTTATCAGTGGATCTGCCAAGTAAAACTTTGTAGTTAGCATAATAACACCAGCAACTAGAACGCCCACTGAACCTAAAGTGTCACTAAGCGACTCCAAATATACTGCCCGTATATTCAAATTTTGTAAATCTTCCGGTTCGTGCTTATGGCTATGATAAGAGTTGGAATGTGAATGCCCATCAGAATTGGATAGCAATCGCATTCCAGCAAAATTCACTACGATTCCAATTGTGGCAATTAATATAAGAGGCAGTCCTGGAATTTCTGGCGGCTCAAATATGCGTCTAGAACTTTCAAAAAGAATATAGATTGAAAGGAGGACTAAGATAAGGCTATTCAGAAGTGATGCGAGTATTTCCATCCTGTAATAGCCGAACGTCCTTTGCGGCGTAGCAGATTTTTGAGTAAAGTTGATGGCGTATAATGCTAGAGCAATTCCTCCGACATCAACTAACATGTGGCCAGCTTCAGAAAATAGTGACAGGCTCCCTGTGACAATGACAGTAAGGGAAGCAGCTACTAAATACGCCGAATTAAGAAAAAGCACGATTCTGAGTCGTGCTATCCTTGTGAGCTGGTCCAGCTTCAAGGATTTATTCATCTCTATCTTAAGATATTATCCGAAATTCGAACTTTTGTTACACTATGGCAGATCAAATATTTTGCTACACTTTTGCTCATAGCCATCGAATTGCGAGTAATTATCATTCGCATATCTCCTCAATAATATGGACTTATCATTAGATTCATATTTATCAGTATATATAGACAAGCGTTAGCATTCTCGAGATTGAAAATTATAGTAGAAAAATTAGCTAATGTCAACCTGATATGTTGTATTATTGGTTGACAAAGTGTATTGAATGGTATCTAAGAAAGGATTTCTGAAAAGCAAGATAAGAAAATTCGAAGCGCTTGTTTATTAAACAACAGATAATCATCTATTATCTGATATTATTATACTTTTTCTCCACTAGGTCTGAGAACAATCGAGATTCATCTTCACAACTTATTCCTATAGGCATAATTTGGTTTAGCATTGCCAGTTCAGGTAGATACGAAACATTTCCTAATAATTGTATTAATGTGCGTTCCTTCTTGCTAATTGCACTTGCTAACTTTATGCCAGGACATTACTTTAATCCCATATTTAATAAACCGGCTAGCAATTCAGCCTTAAGGCTGAATTGTTTGTCCAAGATTGAGCTTTACGTTAAGAGGATTGGAGAAATTTGCAGACTTCGAAGAATCAGTAAACATCACAGACGCAGTTATGTTCTTTATTTTGCTATCTGTCAGGGTAGTCGCAAGCTGTGCTTTGCCACCGGTGGCATTAATTTTCAACCCTCCAGGAAATGATGTCGTCTTCAGTAGGGTTCCATTAGACGCGAAGACTTTCATCATCGCATTTTGTGCCATATTTATTGTACTAGCTGACGGCATCACAGAATATAATACAATCACCTTAACTTGATGTGACTTGCTATTGTTCGTAAGCGGAGCAAAATGGGCATAATTCAATTTTATAGATATTGGCTTTGCTTCGCCTACCGCATAAGCGACACTACTAACAGAATCGATCCCGTCAAATTTAGTTAAATATGGCAGCGTTACCGTTAAAACTAGAGATATGAGTGTCAGAGCTGCGATTAGTTTGACAATTCTAACTCTTCCGTTATTCCTTACCCCAGCATGTAGATCCATCCTTATTGTTAGATGATCCAGAAATATATTAAATTAGCTGATGGCGACACTCAAAGCTATTTTATCTAACGACGGTCTTCAAAATACGTCTTACCAATTCGTTAGCTTTTAGGAGAGGTGTCAAACAAGTCGACATACGGGGATAGTTGTCCTAGTCCAGAATTAATCTGGAGAAGCAAGTTGAAATTCAGAAATTGACAATATAATTCTCTTAATTCTTATTCTGCTAAACAAACATTAGATTTAATTAATTATTTGACCTTGAGTTTAAGAACTTTCTATATAGTGCTTAAGTGCATGTAGAAAATTCCTAATGAGAACATTTATTTATACATTTCATAGATTATCGAATAGAATACAAAAATTTCATATTCCTTACATATTATGAAACACACGTAGCTTCAAACGCGAGACTAGACATTGTTAAATAAATATTTTTTACGGTATTTGTGCATAATTGCAATCCTTCCACCGGTGTACTTTTCATTTGTCATCGTACCAGACCTAAATGGAATGAAAGATACCAAATCTAATGCATATAATACGTATTCCAATTATACCGATCCAGTCGATGCAAGGAATATATCGCCTAGCGCATATCCCTCTGTAGATCAACTCTTCTACGCAGTGCGCTATTTGCCATCATACATAAATCCAATGATGCTCGATAGTAATCTACAGGGGTTTTACGATAAATTCGGAATTTTAGAGATATATCCTACAAACCATAGCGGTGAGAAATGGTATATGAATATGACAGAACCCAACAATGACACTAGGTTTGACATTGCCCATGATGAACGATTTGATAAGAAATCAATCTTGATAGATAACGGTAATGGATCATGGAAGGAACGATCACCTCAAGTTAGGTTGGACGTACTCACGTCTGAAGGCTACAATGAAAGCAAGATTGCTACATTTAATCAGACGGAATTGTCTTCAAAAGTTACATGCAATCACCTAGGGACTGGAAGAACGTAGAAATGACAGGGTTTGTGAAATATAACAAGGGCAAAAGTGAGAAGAAAGATGACCCCGATGAATTTACATGGTATGCAAGAGGCGGGGATCACGAAACTTCCGATAACGGTTGTGAAGGGTCTGCGTATAAGGGACAACTGTCATTTAACGGCGATAGTAGATTCGCAAAGGAACAGTATTTTGTGAATTACGATTTTACTAACACAAAAGTAAATGTGACTTCCACACTAAAAGGAAAATGGTTTGGATTCAAGTTTGTTGTGTATAATATTCATTTAAAAAATGGCAGTACATACGTAAAAATGGAAAACTGGATTAACGAAAATGCTGACGGAGTGACTTGGAAAAAGGTCGATGAGAAAATAGACAATGGGGGATGGGGTACTAAAAGTCAGCATTGCATGGGTTCTCCTGATGAGATCATTACGTGGGGAGGGCCAATCGCTGTATTTAGGTGAGATAATGCAAAAGACGTGGACGTAAAAGACTTTAGTGTTAGAGAGATTCAAAGCAAATGAACATCCAGTGGTTAGCCTCGATGGCTTAGTCAAGGAGAACGAATGCCGACGAACTTTTAAATTAACTTTTATCATGTATATGCAATGATTCGGACTTTTATTCATTATAGTACCTTCAGATTTCTGAATTCTTGTAATATATGGGCAAGTGTTTGAAATTAACATCGGAGATCTTCAAGTCCATAACTTATGTTAGTCCCATCACGACACGATTTACGAGCTAAATCCATGTATGAGGAATAACAAAATTTGTATCATTGCTGGTATCCTATTGTGAAGCATTTTTCTTCAGGAAGGCCAGTGTTTTTTGCCAAGCGTCTGCAGTTTCTTTAGGAGCGTAATTCTGGTTAGAGGGGTTTGCAAAAGCGTGACCTAATCCTTTGTAGATAAGAATTTCGTTACTTATCTTATCGGAATCCAGAGCCGCCTTAAATTTTTTTATCAGGGGTAGGGGGTTGGCTTGATCTTTATCTCCAAAGATTCCTAGTAAGGGCCATTTAATCTTTGATAGTTGCTGGGTGTCAGTAATCAAGGGTGTTCCATAATAAAGAATCGTTGCAACAAGTGGATGATCCTCGCTGTTTAATGCCAACTGCAATGATTGTCCACCACCAAAGCACCATCCAATCGATGCAATTCTAGTAGGATCCACGAACGGAAGGGAGCTTATATATTTCACGGCTGATCGTAGATTATTTATTGCCTCCGATTGATTGCTTCGAACAGAAGTAGATAGTAATCTAGCTTGATCATTATTTGTAGCCGTTTGACCTTTGAATAAATCT
>DATBGR010000268.1:0-20947 GCA_036557905.1 Nitrososphaeraceae archaeon
ATTTGGCTTTCCCCATTCATGTTCACAACTTTCTTGTTGCTTATACCACTCTTCTAATTCAGAAACAAATTCTTTACGCGACTCTATCGAATGTGGTAGATTATCGTAGATTCCATTCAATTCATAATTTATTCTAGGATATGCTCTGTTGCATGATTTAATGGGATTTTGCCTTATCGGGTCTATGGTTATGTCATTCGATTGAACATGTTATATAGAGTTGCCTTTAGGAAGATCTCCTTCACCATATTGGGGAATTTTCTAGCTGTTACATGTTCACCAAACATCCTTTTAATAGACGAGAATGCTGTTTCTGCTATCCACCTGTACGCATAGCTCACGCTACATTTCCATCTTTTGAGGTTTGCTTGTTGTTTTAGTACTGACATATTCCTAGCATGACAATTAGTTTGCCTGACTTTGGAATTGCTTTTTGTCTTTATACCAGGTTTAATGTGGTTCTTTGATAGGTATCCAAAGTTGTTATTACTATCATACATACCATCAGCTAAGACGCCTTTTACATGATTACCTCTAGAAGAAGCATCATCTACTAATTTCTTTAGCATCTTACCATCATGTACTTCTTCACTTGTTACTTCCAGAGATAGGATTCTTTTCTTCTTGATATCAACTGCCACATGTATTTTCAGATAACCTTTCCTAACATGCCATTTATGTCGCATCCATTCTCCACGATTAGCCACTTTAATGCCAGTGCTGTCTAAAGCAATGACAATATCATTTCCTAATTTTTCATTGATTTTGATCTCTAATCTGTTTATACGTCTACTAATAGTACTATAATCTGGTATGCACGGTACCTTAGTACTTGCATGAGCTATGACCACACCCTGTGTTTGTCTATATGGTAGATGGAAATATGCTCTCATGTAACCTAGGAGTTGAATAAATGAATCTGGGTAGTTGTAAGGTTCACCAACTTTACCATGATTCATTTGAGACAATTCGTTATCCCAATCATCAAGTACGTCAAAATCCAAGAGTACTTGGCCACGTCTTACAAGGGATTGATTATAGGAAGGCCAATCAACCATACCAGATAATCATGACTGGCAAGCTAAATGGGAAGTGGTCAAATAAGTATCACTTATAACGTAAGAATCATGCAACAGAGCAAATCTTTCCACTCCATCCATCACCTTTGAATGATTTTCAATGGCACAACACTTGCAATCCGATCTTGGGCATTGATTCACGACACTATGATTACAGATCTTGCAAGTGCTTAGAAACATTATCTTCATTTGTTGTAGATTATAGCTTTTTCTACAAATTATCAGCACTAAGTAGATGTAAGACATATAAGAAAAGTCGTCTAAGAGATATCGACATAAGAATTTTGCCTGGTCATGATGCGCAGACCATTATGATAGGAATGCACAATTCACTACTCGTGCTTTCACCATCAAGTAGTACCAAAGTTTATGAGCAGTTAAAAGGAACACAACCACAAAGTGTAATATTTGATCCAAATAATCCGAGCTATGCATACTGTGGCACATTTGGAAATGGTTTGTGGAAAACTGAAGACAGAGGCCAGACCTGGGATGTCATTGGAAAAGACACCATATCTAGTCCTAATATAATGTCGGTATCGATTAGTCATAATCATGGAAATAGATGTAACAAAATTTTTGTAGGAACTGAACCTAGTGCTCTGTACATTTCAAATGATAATGGGCTTTCATGGGAAGAAATGGATGCTATAAATAATTTGCCATCATCTACTTCGTGGAGTTTTCCACCTAGACCTTGGACTCATCATGTGCGTTGGATCGAACCAGATCTAAACAACATTGACAATGTTTTTGTAGCAATAGAAGCAGGAGCTCTAATCAAGAGTACCGATGGGGGCAGAACTTGGATAGATCGAGCTAAACACGGACCGTATGACACTCATACCCTATCGACACATCTAAAAGCTCCAGGTCGTTTATACTCTTCAGCAGGTGATGGGTATTTTGAAAGCCTTAATTACGGCGAAACATGGAAAGAACTTACTAGCAGTCTCAGGCACCAGTACCTATACGGTCTTGCTGTTGATTCAGGTGATCCGAACACTGTAATTGTTTCAGCTTCGTTTGGTCCTAGTACTGCATATGTCGTTGAGGATGCAGAATCTCTCATATACAGAAAGTCCCTTGAAGAAGAACTTTGGAAACCTATTTCAAACGGTCTTCCTGATTCAAGCGGAACAACTATTGCAACCCTTGTTGCAAATCCAAAAATTGCAGGCGAATTCTATGCCGTGAATAATCACGGGGTATTTAACTCTGTTGACTCAGGTTTATCTTGGAATAGGCTTGATATTCAATGGCCTAAAGAATATTATTTACAATCTCCTCGAGGATTTGCTATAGCATACAACTGATTAATTGATAGATATAATGATAGTTTTAGTTGCACAGACCAATATTGCCTTTAGAAAGACAGAATAGCATGAAACAGGTGAGAAAAGACTGACGAAATATAAAAGAGATCTTGTGATTATTATCGCCTTTCTAATTCTTATTTTTATTTCAACTCAATCGCCTATATTGGAATTTACTGAAGTCTCTCTTGCAGGACATATGATACTAGAGCACTTATTCTTCTTCTTATTGGGCGGAATGTCTGTTATGTTAGGAGAAATTATACTAAAGAGTCTATTGATTTCGACATCTGCTTCGCATAATAATAATGAGAATAACGATAGCACTCGTAAGAATAGATCTGAAAATGATAAAGATATAACAATAGCTAACCAGCCTTCATTAGGGCTTACCATACTTTCAAGATGGAAATATTTACTAAGCAAAATTTTTTCCATAAATCGATCCGGATACAGATACATATGGATAATAATTTCAGTTTTTATATTAGCGATTTGGCATGTACCATCGATTTTTGATTATGCCGAACAGCATATACAGGTGCACATCGCTCAACACTTGTCATTTATTATTGTAGGAGCAACAGGTTATTTAGCAATAAGATCATTTGGTGAATCATTTAATCTACTGCTTCTTTTGACTTTGATGTGTATGATGGGTTTTGAAGGTCTATTACTTTCTGTTACTCAGACTTCAGTATATACTGTATATTCGTTACATGATCACAATGATGCAGGAACGTATATGATTTTGATTTCAATACTGATACTTTTAATTGGCTTTCCAGCATATCTAATTCACAGAGCATTATTCCATACTCAAATTGCCAAAAGACAGAAACAAAGATGAGACATCATGATGACGTACTGGACATATGATAAAAATAGTATTTAGAGTCAACTAAGATCATCTTCAAGCCTTGAGCTAGAATCGCAAAATCAGAGAGATAGTATCTAAATATGTGATGTAAAATACATCAAAAACCTACTACAAAATTTTTTTTGCCGACGGATCAACCTCATATATATCAAAATTATGTGACAAGACAACGAATTGGTAATGATTGTCCACTGATTAATAAGTATCCTATTCTTGGATTATCTCTTGGTATTACTTCTTCTTGTTTTACCTTTACCTTTTGTACGACCACTCATAGCTGCATTACATACCGCATAGGGATTGGCTTTTTTTCCAGATCTGTTCTTAACTTTTGATACACAGCGATCGAATTTCTCTGTACTTAGGCCTTTCTTCATTCCTCTTGGCATGATCTAGCATAGTTACTATACTTAATAAATGCTTTATAATTTTAATCATATATATCAAGCTAGATATTAATCCTGAACAGATTTCTGTCTCTACGAGCCATTTAAATGCATGACATAATGAAAATCGGTCTGTCATAAGGAATATAATTTCGCTTCTAGACTTTAGTATCAATATAGATACGTAGCCTAGCATTGTGTACCATTATTAAACAAGATTTCAACCATTTCCTTAATACATTATGAGAAATGCCATATTAGCTTAAACGTAACATGCAATTATTGCCAATCAGCAAATTCTATTACTTCATGTCCTTTTGGCTTTCTTTACGTTAAATTTGCCTTCAACAAATACCGGTCCTTCAATTCCCCAGCTCCATTTTTTGTAAGGAGCGATTCTAATATACTGATCGTTGGAGTGCCCAGTTCTATCCATATATCCACCTTGACGCGTAACTATATCAGCAGTTCCATATATTCGCACACCGCGAGGATCCCAAGGATCAACAGTTTTCAAGTCATCAATGATTATTGCAACCTTACTATTATTCTGAATATTTTTGAATTTGGTAGATTTAACAAGATTCATCCCACCCACATAAAAATACTCACCATCAAAATCAAAGCCTACTGGTACAACATCTGGTTGTACGGATCCGTTTCCTTCGTGAAGTCCGACAGTAGCGATTCTTGCAAGTCGCTGGGATTTCAGATAGTTACTTTCCATCTCAGTAAAAAATTTGCTAACCATACTTACAATGGCACTACTAAATACTTAAATATAATAGCTCGAATAGTGGTGGTCTTGTTATATATACGAAGGAAACACCAGTCATGAGAAGTAGTTATTAGCCAAGTAGCTTATTTTGGGAACACAACGACATTCAATATCAAATAAAAGATTTACTGTATTCAAGATTGATGAATAAATATTGACTCAAAATTTTTTGTTAAATAAGCAATCAATTTAGTGATATTGTATAATATACATTATTGTATTAGTCTTATTTAAAGATTACATTGATTATTTATTTCTGGCAATGAATTTTTTCATAGTATATATCCTATTTTGTGCAATTAGTAACCAGGGATAAATTCTTGAGGTCAACTTCGCACCATGATAACGGCAAAAATGATTTGTCTAATTTCACAAGAATTTATTATGGTGTAGATGTTATCATTAATGCAATACTACAAATTTTAAATCATACAAACAAGGTTCTAATCTGTTTAGATCAATCAAGACCATCCCTAATGGTGGATATAGATCTATTAAGGGATGCATTTGCAGCAGCAAAAAGACGAGGAGTTGAACTACGTTGTATTACAGAAATTACTGAAAATAACCTTTCATGCTGCAAGCAATTGATGACAATGGTAGATGAACTACGACACTTGAAGGGAATCAAGGGCAATTTGTACTTAAATGACATAGGATGCTTCTCACCGTCAACCTTTCATGAGAAGGGATCACCTGCCTCAAAAGGCATCTATAGTAATATGAAGGAGATTGTGGAGCATCAGCAATGTCTCTTTGAGACCCTATGGGCTGTGTCCATGCCTGCGGTACAGCGAATCGAGCAATTGGACGAAGGTATCGAACAAGAATTTCTTCAGGATATTATTGATCATAAAAAAATAATTTCAGTTTTTACTGAGATGATAAAATCCATTAAAAAAGAGGCCCTAATATTGATTTCAAATGAAGTGACTATGATTGGATTGGACAAACTAGGAATCATTGATCATATCATAAATGCATCCTTGAAAAAGGAAACTGTAATAAGAATTATTTGTCCTTATAGCGAGAGAACCATCAAAGTGCTAAATAGAATAAATGAATTAGCGCCATCTATCAAGATACTAAATGCAGAGAACAGCTCACTCTTCAGTATGTGCATGGTTGATGGAGACAAGATTCTAGGAATAGAAGTTCGACATCTAATTACAGATGATTTGTCAAAAGCAGGCGATTATGGTTTTTATTCTAACAGAAAGCTTGCAGTAAACTCCTTCAGATCGATATTTGATGTCCTTTGGAAAGAACGGATGTTAAATGAGCAGCTAAAAGCTAATGACAAGGTTCAAAAGGATTTTGTCAATATCGCAGCTCACGAACTAAGGAGTCCAATCCAACCAATTATTGGTTTATCAGAGCTTCTTCGTTACATAAGGTCTGAAAGTCAGTCACAACAGGATAAGATTTTGGACGTCATAATTAGAAATGCTAATAGACTACAAAACCTTTCAGAAGACATCCTGGACGTTACAAGAATTGAGGGTAAATCATTGGTCCTTAAGAAAGAGAAATTCAGTTTAAACCTGCTGATACTAAATGCCATTACAGATTCTAAAAATTATATGGCTAGGGAAGACATAAGCAATAGTGAAAAAATTGACAATGATATTATAAATATCGAACCTATCTTTGGAGATAACGAAGACATCTATCTAGAGGCAGACAAAAACAGAATTAATCAGGTGATTTCAAATCTATTGGTCAATGCGATCAAGTTTACTAAGAAAGGAACTATAACTATTACAACTGATATTGAGGAAATTACTCACGATGATAGAAAAGGAAGTAACGATGTGGTTATTTCCATAAAAGATAGCGGTACCGGAATAGATTCATAAGTATTTCCTAAGCTTTTCACAAAGTTCGCTTCTGGCTCTCATGGTGGAACTGGATTGGGTCTATTTATATCAAAAAATATTATTGAGACTCATGGCGGCAAGATGTGGGCCGAAAATAACCAAAAAAACAAGGGCGCGACGTTTAGATTCACCTTACCAATTACTGACTATTCTAATGATGACATAATTCATAAACCACTTCAATAATGAAGAATCAAATCAATAGTATATGGTATAAATACACACATGTACATAAAAAAAGTTAATCTAACTGGTTATCTTCTTTGGCCAAGTTCACTTGATTATAAGTTGTACAGAATATATGATCTGATATAACAGGATAATGCAATGAACGCTCTATTGTTTAATTTTTTTAGCTATCGTAATTGGTTTAAATTTGTGAAGTAAATCAGTCATAACCACTTACATGCGCGCGCAGATGTTTGAAATAATATTGGCACATTCTTTCAATCCTTACCGTGGAAATATTTTAAAAAATATGTTACATATATGGTATATCAGATGTTACGAACTAATAAATAATATCAGAATCGGAATCATATAGTCGAGGTAATAATCTTTGAGAGATTAGTGATTTTAGCCTCCGGTTCATACCTTTTAACTACTTCCGACAAAGGTATGCTTTTCTCTCCTACCACTTTCATTTCGATACTAATTATATTATTTTCACCGATGTTTATAATATTGTACGTATCTTTGAATATGCCTCTATATCTCCATGAACAGGCTGTTCCAGCATAGGCAATCCTCATGTTTCCTAAATTCCAGATCCATGGTCTGTGCTTGTGACCACAAACAACTAGATCAACTTCATTTTCAAGACAAGTTCTAAGAACATCGCCCGCATCAGAAATTCCTACAACATTTGTATAACCAGTATCAGGTATCGAAATTAAATGATGATGCATAGCTACTATTTTGATTATTCTCTGGCCGTTACTCTGAAATTTGCTATTAAATCTAGCTAAATTATCATTTAGCCATAAATTTTGTCTATATCCTACTTCGCCTTCATCCTTATCTGGCACCGCGGTTCCTACTGTGATTAGCACAATCTTATCTTTGCTATTATTCTTGGTGGAAAATTCATGAACTTGACTAGAAGATATTGCTCCAGGAAAGTATTTCTCAAACAACAAATATCCAGTGTGTCTATAATCATGATTACCTGGAAACACAATTAGATTTGAACATTCTAATTTTTGTATTTCTCTTCTTGCTTGTTCGAACTGAAATATTAGACCATCATCAGTCAAATCTCCAGATACGATTATGACGTCTGGCCGTAGATCATTATTTATTTCATCGACCAGAGTATCAAAGATATCCTGCTTAAATAGGCCTCCAATATGAAGATCCGATATTTGAACAATTCTCATATGGTATTAATATAACACACAATTTAAGTAAGTATCCATATAGTCTTAATTATAGCCTTGGAAGAGATTTTCAGCTTTTTCGTTGCAACATGTTCATATTATGATTGCAATTAGAAACTAGTACTAAATATTGATACAACTTAGACAAATAGCCAAAAGCTTGTGCTCAAGGGTAAAAGGTATAACATACACTCTATATTCCACTCCTATATCTATTGTATCTATATTTTGTTCCCATACAAGATTTATGAAGAATAAGGTACATGTTACTAGATAAATAGAGTTTTTATTATGAATAATCAAGCAAATAATGATCGCAATCATATTCATACTTATACTAATAGCGACACCGACAACATTGGTATTGCTATAAACAATAGTACTACTATTAATCATCTTGATACTACGGCAAGATTGGATTTTTGTAATTCAAATAATGAGAATACTACCAAAGATATCGGAATAACATTTGCTTCTGATAAACATTTAAACACTATCGATTCATTCTGGTTTGCCCTAAAGTCAGGCATATTTGTAAGACCATTTGATTTTGTCACAATTGAATACCTGAGACATGATACTAAAACCATTGGAATGATCCAAGATATACAAACAGTTGCAAGCAATCAAAACAATTTTTCCCAATTCGGTAAGAGTGACCAAACAGAAGATTTACCAAATAGCATTACTGTTAGGAGATCTGGCAATATTGTAACTGCCAGCGATTATGATTTCCAACACGGAGTCAATATTGCAAAAGTTGTCGTTGTTGCTAATTCCGAGTACAATGAGGAAGGCCGACTAAGTCGCATGTCTACTACCGGAATGCCAGTTGGATTAGGAAGATCAGTTAGGTTTTCTACTAAAGAGGAAGTTACTTTTGCTTTAGGAGTACCAGACATGATTTTCCCAATTCCCGCGGGCATAATTGAAATGAGTAATGGACAACAGATTCCAGTTTCGTTGGATATAACGTATTTAGTTGGACCCGATACTGCACATGTAAATGCTTCGGGAATCTCAGGAAATGCAAAAACTTCTTATCTCCTATTTCTTTTGCAATCAATCTATCAGAAATTAAGAGAATACGAACAGGATTTTGCAATAATAATTTTCAATACTAAAGAGAAGGATTTGCTACAAATAGATGAAATACAAGATGAAGAAAAAAGACTGGCAAAAGAGAAGTATTTTCAAATGCTCAATCTTAAGATGACACCATTTGATAACGTAACCTATTTTCTGCCACGGGGAAAGGATGGAAAGCCTAACTCGGTGCACGTTCCATCAAATTCCAAGACTTATTCTTATGAATTAAATGATGTATATGATAGATTAGAATTGCTCTTTTCGGAAATATATGATCCCCATTATAATCTGTCTTCGATCATAAATTATATCTACGAATTTTGGCCGATTAAGAAATCTGTTGTCCAAAATAAAAGTGATAAAAATATCAAAACTTGGACTGACCTATTTAACTTTAGAGACTACCCGGAAGAAATAATTACTCACAAATCGTCATTACTACATTTCCAGGGACATATTCAACGATTTAGAAGATCGTCGCTATTCATTGACAAGAAGATAACTAGTACATACATCGGAAAAGAAATTAGAAAAATAAAGCCAGGAGATATTTTTGTTATAGATGTCGCAATGTTATCTACTTTAGAGGAGCAATCATTTGTAATTGGAGATGTCATGAAAAGTATCGATGAAATGTACGCTTCAAAAGAAAGTAGTACAGGTGTGGGTAAAGGTAATAATACTACGAAAAAACCTGCACAAAGAAAGAAACCAAGATATGTGTTGGTGTTTATCGACGAGATAAACAGATTTTTACCTATCTCCAAACCACTTGTAAAGCTGAATACAGTAGGAGAGCAAATCGTCAAGACGGTGAATGCAGGTAGAACAAGAGGTACAATTTTGTTTTCTGCACAACAATTCAAAAGTACAGTAGATCAGAGTTTACACGAAAGTACTGGAATGCATCTAATTGCAAAAATAGGTCTATCTGAATTATCGACTGCTTCCTATAATATGATAGACGAAAGCACCAAAATGAATATTGTCAGATTAAATAAAGGTGAATTAGTTATAATACATTCTGCATTCAGATATCCAATAAAAATTACTTTTCCCAGACCTTCATTTAAGGACAGGTAGCATAAGAATTGTAAAGTCCGAATCAATTCGTTAGGTGGGGCTTGTACTATATTTACCATATTTACTCACGGTTAGCTAAGGCATCAAATATCGTTAATCATTGTGATGTTACTTCGTATGTGTTATGATCAAGTACAATTTTGTTTAGTTCGGTTAGCGAGATAGGCTTTTCAATAAATCCTTCTATTTCTGAATGTGTAAAGGCCTTTGTAAAATACGAATCGCTGTATTCAAAAGCACTCATTAAGAAAATCTTTACGGCAGGCTTAATCTTTTTCACTTCCTCTGCGAACTCATAGCCATTCATATTGGGCATTCTAATATCAGATATTACAAGATTGTAATCAAAATGATGTAATCCGAACTCCTTCAATGCTTCTAATGGTTCAGTAAAGAAAATTGCGGAAAGACCAAGTTTTTCAATACTGATTGTAATTAGCGATGCTATATCATAATCGTCATCTACTATTAGGATCATATCACTAGCCAGTCGCAATATAATAGAAGTTAAATTATTTATTATTATCTTTGGTCATTATAGTAAATATACATACATAGAGTGATGTATGATTAGTTGATGTGCGCATATTTTGGTTACGTCAGTCATTCATTTGATTTCGATGGTTGAAATACTTGGTAAATACTTACTTCATTTTCAAGTATTACATGTATCGGCTTATTAAATTCAAATTAAGATTGATTAATTATGCCTTCAGCAAGCTATTTTCAGAAACAAAAGATAGTTATTGTCTGGATACTCGGTCACTTTCACTTTCAACTTCAACTTCATTTTCTGAATTAATTGGTTTCGAAGCGACAAATTCAAACTAACTATTAAATAAATAAATTATAATCTAGTCCACACTGGTACAGTTTATAACTATTATAAACGATACAATATAAAATATTCTGTGTCAAAGCTTCAGATCAGGATTAAGAGTAAATATTTCGTATTGAATCAAGGTGATTCATACCGCTTTGAAAACTGAAATCAAGATGAGCGCTCAAATTAATAGAACCAATTTGAAAATGAGCAACCAGCAGTTTTTGCACGGAAGACGCAGTTTCAAACGAGGAATAGATGATGAGCGGCATACAACTTGATGATGGGTGACCTATAGAAGAATCGCTGGGCAAATTGGAACCAGTTTTTTACTTTAATGGTGCAATGCCTACGGGAGTTACTGTTTCACATTCGGGACGTATTTTTGTGAACTTTCCAAAATGGGGAGATGATGTAGCTTTTACAGTCTCCGAAATTCGAGATAACAAGATAGTTCCATATCCAGACGAAATTATGAACCAAACCAATTGTAATGATCTGGCTGCAGCATTTGTATCTGTTCAATCAGTTGTAGTTGATCCAGCAGACCGTTTGTGGGTTCTAGTTACTGGTAGTCCAATGCTCCAACCCACCACGTGTGGTGGGCCAAAACTGGTCGGTATCGATCTTTCGACAAACAAGATCATTAAAAAAATTCTCTTCCCAGAATATATTGCCCTTCCTAGTACATATCTTAACGACTTACGTTTTGATTTACGAAGTGGCGAGGAGGGTATTGCATATATCACAGATTCTGCACAGAATGGTCCAAATGGAATTATCGTTGTCGACCTGGCAACTAGTACCAGCTGGCGTCGACTTCATGACCATCCTTCAACTAAGCCAGAACATTTGAAAGACTTTCTTCCAATGGTTGAAGGTAGGCCATTCTTAGAGTATCAAGCAGATGGTTCCGTGAGGCCAGGTGCAAGTATGGGTTCAGATGGCATTGCTATAAGTTCAGACGGATCCCGTTTGTATTACTGTCCTCTAAATAGTAAAAAGCTCTTTAGCGTTGATACTAATGCCCTAGTAGACCACTCGATGACAAAGACGTAGCTGCTACAGATGTTGATGAGGGCGACAAAGGTGGTGCTTCTGATGGACTGGAATCTGATGCATCAGGAAATATCTTCTCGACCAATTATGAGCACAATGCAATAATGCGAAGATCTCGAGATGGTAGATGGGTGACATTAATACACGATTCACGGCTTTTATGGCCTGATACACTTTCACTTGCCACTGACGGCAATCTTTACGTGACTGCCAACCAATTGCATCGACCGGCCAAGTTCAATAATGGGCATGACTTACGCAGAAAACCGTACATTCTATTTCGCACCTGTGTTAATGTACAACCTATTCTACTCAAATAGGCAATATAAGTATAAATTCGCAGACATAGATGTCCTTTCGCACTTGTTATACACAGAAAATAAGTAGCAATTTTTGAAAAGTGCTAGTACTTTTAATTTTGTCAAAAACTTTAGGATTGATAAAATTGGGTATAGCGTCTGTGATATCTACTTAAGTTGGATAGAAGTCATAAAATAGCCACAGGGAGATCCACAGATGGTGATATAGATGGCCATCGCATTAGACCAATAGATAAAGATACGGATCATAATAAATAATTTGATACTAGATTTTCATATATCAATAAGTAGCAATAGAAAAATATCTTGTAACTTAGTATAATGTAGTGTACTATATTTCTGGTTGCTATAAGGATATTACCCCCGATTATGGGCACTGCAGATACAAAATGAGGTAAAAAAGAACAATTTGTCTACAAAACAGAAAGAAAGACGAAGGAATAAAAGCTCTACACCCCGATCATTGTGGAAGGGAAGCATAAGTTTTGGGCTTGTAAGCATCCCGGTCAGGCTATATAATGCAACATATGATAGAGAATTTTCTTTCAATCAATTGTGTCCAAACGGTCACAAAATACACTATAAAAGGTGGTGTCCGGTTGAAGAAAGGGAATACTCCTATGCTGAAATAAAGAAGGGTTACGAAATAGCAAAGGACAAGTACATTATAATAGAAAAGGAAAATTTAGACAAGATAAAACTAAAAACAACAAGAACTATTGACGTAAAGGAATTTGTAAATACCGAAGAATTTGACCCGCTATTTGTAGAAAAGAGCTATTATGTCGCACCTGATGTCAAGAAGGGCACAAGTACAACACTAGACAAGGCATATAGCTTGCTAGTAAGAGTACTAAAAGAAGATCACAAGATATGCATAGGCAAAGTTATACTAAGAGAAAACAAAGAACACCTTGTGGCCTTGAGAGCATATCAAAGGGGTATGGTTATGCACATACTTCGCTATATCGAAGAGATAAGACCAGTAGAAGATATCAAAGAGATCTCTGAAGCAACTCCTGCCAAAATTGATAATAAAGAATTGGAATTAGGACAGCTTCTAGTACATAACCTTAGTTCTGAAGGGTTTGACATTTCTCAATATTCTGATTCATACGCAACAGAGCTGAAAAAGTTAATTGAGGCTGAGTCGAAAGGCAAGACCTTCAGTATCAAAGAGGAAGCTGAGCCAATAGCTGAAACCAAAGATCTGGTTGCTGCCTTAAAGGCAAGTTTACAACAATCTGCTAGGCATGACAAGAGAGTCTAAAAAGAAGGCAAGTATGGACAATGGTAATAGTATATAGGATACGACACGTGATTAATTCTTATTTACCTTAATTTTAATACCTATATAAATCTCCAATTAATGTTTTCATTCATTGTTGACTTCCACTTTTAACTTTCTCCTAATGTTGTGGTAACTGATCTTTTTCTTCCTATTGTAACAAATCTTTCATTCATTTTTTCTGTCTATATGTCTGGACTAATAGAATGATAGTAAGTATGTATTGACCGACTTTAGGTAAATCATAACTAACATCTTCAAAAAAAAGAAGAGGATCTAAGCATAAGGGCAGAGTGATAGATCCCTAGTAGGTTTTGAAAAATAATAATACTAGCAGAGCTTGCTAATTCCAATTTGGATGATGGCTTATATGACATTCATTCGTCAGAGCGCTTTTCAAACCTCGGTTTATATCATACCTATTCTGATTTGGATTCTAGGTCTCGAAGTGATATGAATGAAAACCCTAGGGATGCCTTTGCTGAAGTTACATTCCATTTTTTGATGTCCAATCTTATTTTTTATAAAAATCAATCTATAAAAGAAAACTAAAATTATTTCACAACACAAAACTCTATATCTAATACAGTATAATGCTCAAAAAAATTAACTAATTCATTCAATCTTAATCTAAATCTTTATTATATACTGAAATGAAATTAAACAAACTCAAGTGAATTATTATTAAGAAATAAACAATAATATAATACTAATGACAGAAATGTCAATTAAAGAAATTAAGAGATTTCTAAAGCAAGGTACTTTTATAGGTAAACTAGCCACAGTTAAAGAAGATGGAAGTCCTCATGTTGTTCCAATCTTGTTTGTATTAGGAGATGATGGCAATAGTAAGGTGAAGATAGGGCAAATTATACTTACTACTGGAAGTACTTCGATCAAAGCTAAGAATATTTAACGTGATAATCGAGTAAGTATTTCTGTAGATGATCAAATACCTCCATTTTCTTTTGTGTTAGTACATGGCGTAGCAAATATACAGAATCCTAAAAGAAATGAACTTCTTAGATGGGCTACTAAAATTGCCGAACGGTATATGGGCAACGATAATGCAGAAAAATATGGCAGAATAAATAGTAGTGAAGGTGCTGTGCTAGTACGCATAATACCTACAACCATTATAGCAGAAAGGGACATATCTATCATAGATTAAAACTATACTACATCAGTTTTGGCATTAACAATTAATGCCATTCTCAACCATTACAACAACATTTCCATATTTCTGTAGATTAGAGAGTTTTCTTTCCTTTTTCAGTGATCGTCATAGCCAATTCTGTGCTCTTGAATGATACTTTTTTAGTAATCATCAGAATGATTCACGTGAAATTAGGTCTATTCTAGCCAGTAGTCTTTTTGATGTAAAATCGACCCAAAAAGGATCAAATCTGCATCTCTCACCATTTTAAAAGTCAATATCCTATGAATGGGAACATGCTGATTGAGACTCAGCCTAGGACAACTAAGCAAGATTTCTGACCAACATTTTTCTTATAACTCATAAATCCCTAATGACTTATGTTCATCAGATGATGCAAATTCCGATGAAGCCAAATTTGCCCAGTCTTTTTATTACATCTCTTGTGTAAGATCTATCCTCTATAACAGTACAATGCTTTCCTCCGAATTTTTGTAATTCGAGCCAGTCTACTATTATGTCATTCATCTGATAAAACTGGGAAACTCCTGCTGTTCTTGCATAGCATATATAGTTGCCGGTGATAATTTTTTGTCTTGTTGCGTATGAACTACTCTATACCTAATCACATGCTTCAATCGTTACCTTAACTCTTTTTCCTACCATTGAAGCTGGAAGAATAACATGTGATGAAGTACCACACTTTCTTACAGTATATTCAAATCCCATCGAGTCTATTATTCTATTCTGTTTTGGCATCACTATTATTCTATCCTATCACTTTTCAATAACCAGTCTAATATTCTTATTGTTATTACTCAACATCTTCTCATAATTTTCAATACCATATCGAGTAATGCAGTAACGTAATATTGATGATCCATATGATAAAACGCCGTATTTTCTCTTCTCTTAACAAACACTAGAGAGACATACCCTCTAGTTGACTATAATTTCCTTTGTTGGCGTTACAGGATATAGTCTATCATATTTCACATCGATTTGTATCTCATATAATTTTATAGCAACGTTCATGTTTACATTATCATTAATCTTGTCCATTACCTTTGTATTCACAAAATAATCCCCTATAGCAGATTTTTTCAGTGTTGTCACTCTTTCATCCACGTTTTTATCATTTGTAGTCAGTATCACATCTGTATTATATACTGATATAGATATAAGTGTACTGTTACAAATCTAACATTATTCGAAATTTGTACTGACCGGCTAGACTAGACTAGGCTTAGCCTTTTATCGTCTAGTAGTTAATTATTCTGCGTTTACCTGTGCTATGCTTACTCTTAGCTTCTTCTGGAAGTCTTGAGGAGATACGTATTCATTAATCATATTTTTCAGTTTGTGAATACCATATCCCGTCTTGGAGGATATAACTATTGGATTAGGTATTATTATCAATCGTTAGCTATATTCTTAACTAGTTCTGTTGAGTTTATTACATCATCGAATTTCGTTAAAACCACAAGAACTCTAGATTTATCAACTTTTAAATCACCTAAAACGTCCCAACAGCATTTAAATTTCATTTTAATATCTTCGATCTTCTCTGAAATATCTATTAAAAGCAAGATCAAATCAGCGGCAAGAGACTCTTCAAGTGTTGATTTAAATGCATCTATCATATAATGGGGAAGTCTGCTAATAAAACCTACTGTATCTATAAGTAATGATTCTCCATTTATATTATTACTATTGTTATTTTTAATTCTAAATGATCTTGTAGTTGTGGAAAGTGTAGTAAATAAGCTATTTGACGTTTCCTTATATTCCGATGTAAGCAGATTAAATAATGTAGTTTTTCCAGAGCTGGTATAACCTACTAGTGAAATAATAGGCATTTTAGTTTTCAATCTATTTTGACGATAAAGCTCACGTTTTTGATGTACATCGTCTAGCTTCTTTTTGATAATAGAAATACGCCTTTTCAGGTCTCTGAATTTAACATCCACCATGTATTCATCCATTCCGCCCTTCCCAGGCCTTTCAGTACTGCCTGAAGTTAACTTAGCGTTCTCCCTTACACGGGGCATTTCATATTTTATCTCTGCTAATTCAATCTGTAATTTTGCTTCATTCGTAGTGGCTCGTGAATGAAAGATATTAAGTATTAATCTCTCTCTATCTATCACCTGTACACCGGTTAAGCTCTCCAGATTGTGAATCTGTTTCGAAGTTAAGTGTTCATCAACAACGATCTGATCGGCCCTAGTTTCCTTTACAAGGCCTTTGATTTCCTCAGCTTTGCCAGAACCAAGACCATATTGAGAATGATTCAGATATTTTTGAGTAACAATTTTTAGAATTTGGTAGCCGGAAGTTGTAATAGACGAAGATGAGTGTACTAGACTTTTTGCTTCTTGGAGACTAAAATCATCAGGATGTGTCACAAGTATAACTTTGGTAAAATTCAGATAGCGCTCAAGACCAATCCATATAATCTATCGTATCGTATTCGTTTGTGTGTTTTCTTGAACATGTATGTGATGGCTCTGCATTTGTAGCAGTCGACTTAAAATCATCAGTACTTTTTTCAGGAACGTATAATCCAGGAAAAACTTCACCACAAGTCTTGCATTTTAACATAAGCATTGGCATTTAATTGTTTATCATCTACATAAGGGTATAATACTTATTTACATATAGATGTAATCATTTCTCATAGATTGATTTATGCTTGAACTTCTCATGTTACAAAGATCATTAATGATTGATATGTTAGTAGGTCAACAGGACAAGTATACCTTCTTTCCTTTTATCTCTTAGTTCTCTTAGTAGTATACTCTTACTGAAATCCAATCCAATATTTTTTATAAATAGTAGTTAGAATATTTCAAGTTAATCTGTATTCACTAACTAGACCAAAATTTGTTGTTATTTCTACATGTATTTCCTCTGATAGCAGAATTGCTATCCCCAGTATCATAGTTGTAGGCTCGTTTAGTACTTTACCATATTGATCCAAATAAAATTATTAATTAGAATGAAACAGACAAATGTACCTTAATTGCAACACTTCGAGTTTACAAGAGAAATTCGACTTTTATTGACTTATCTTATCTGGCCGAGGAAATAGGTCGCTTGGGATTAACTGACGTATTGCTGAAATACTACAATAAACCACTTGAAAAGGAAGCAAAAAGCATAGTAGCTGGACCTAGCTTCTTGTAATTCTTAAACAGATTATTTCGAATTTAAATATTGTCAGGAGATATCATACAATTTGAATCTGGCGATACAAGTAAATACTATATTTTATCAATAACTGGAACCTGGGACGAGATAATCAAATTACAATGACTGCTCCTTTGAATAGAAAGAAAGCCAACTTATTGCATAGGTTATTATAGAAATGGTTTCTACTTGTTCCGTTGTTAAAAGATGGTAAATAATGATGAGCACATCATAAAGTGTAGTATTTGTGACCGAGGACTAATAGTTAAAGATGTGGTTAATGATGGGATGGCTTTTCTGAGCCATCTGAAATTTGACCACGGAATCGTATATACATTTCAAAGAATTGTCGCAGAGAAGAGAGGATCGCATACGATGAGTAATACTTTACAAGATCAAAGATTCATGTCGCTTGAATGAATCCTACATTGGGGCATACTGATTAACATATACACTGTCAGGATTTTTCTTTTTGGCTTTGATTACAGATGTGTCGTATTCGGGACACAACTTCCATCAAACTACGTATTTCATTTAGAGAATATGCACCTTGCAAGAATTAGAGATTAAGGTACATAAATGAGGTAAAAAGTTCTTTTAGACCATTTTTTGATACTATAGAAATTTTGTGACGGCAACTAGTACAGCAACAACCAAATAGCATACATCAAACCTAGCATACGCTGCGGCAAACAAGTTACTACAACAACAACTAAAAATGTAATACTAGGTCATGGTTACTAAGTCTTTTATTATGGTTAAATCATTCAGCGTAAGAGCAATCAATCTTCTGCTGGGTAATTGCATTTAGTAGCAACCACTATAAAGTAATCGACTGGATCTCGAAAGTACATAGATTTGCCGGATTCTTCTCATTTTTCTGCCCCTAAGTTACTTCTTTTTTCAATATCGATTCTGCTTTATTTGAGATATTTGACTGCTCATATTCTACATCGTCTATTTCTAAAGCAAGATGAATCCACTCAGAAGAGGATATTGCTGCATGAATGGAAATTTCTTGTTGTTGCAGTTCATTCTTTTTGTGTTTTGAGGATAAAAGTCCAATACAATTAGTGCAAATGCAGTTGATAGCTTTTCAGGTCAGATGAATAAATATATTTTCAACTATTTTCCTGGACTTAATCTGGAATCTATATTAAATGTTTATCATTTACTGCTAGTGATTAGCTCTGTCTTTTACGGTAAAAACATCACTCTATAATTATTGTCATATTGGCGCACAACAATAAATCTCGTTTCTAGGGCAGAATCACCTTGTAGCACTCGAGTTACGTGAGATAAATCGCAAAATTAGAATAGTCAAAGCTTTAGCAAAACTATTGCCTTGTCTCAAATATTTGCTGACATATTCCAGATCTAGGTATCTTTAGAAAAATATATTCTCTCAAATTCTGCAGCAGATTCGAGCTTTTCAAGTCTTAATATGGCAGTGGTACTCACAATTGTTTACTTCTTGGCACTAACATTTGTATGATGTACATCTCAAACGAAGGATTTTTTATTTTCTATTGTGTTCCAATTCATATTCCACTTTACATTGATCTGAGCAAAATAGGTCATCCGAGTTTCTCTCATTTCCTATCAGGTCACCACAATTTTTGCAATTCATTTTTATTCTATATATAAAATACATGTTTATTACTAAATCTTTTTCCCAATTCACAAAAATCGATCCTGGTTCTGAACTTCATAGCGGCCTTGGTATTTCTGAATACAAAACTGAGGATTTATGTAGAAAGGTTTCCTTAGCTGAGCTTATCTATGGATGTACTCGCGCACATTCAGAAAATGGACAATAATAGATTCTTTGTTTTTTCCTTAGATAATTTTTCCACCGAAAATATCCACAATAGTTACAATTTACAATGTAAAGCCAATTTACCAGTTGATTACAATTCTATTCTATATTTGCTAATATAGTAAATAATATCAGAGCCTCTTTTGCTGCGATCAATTGATCAGTATAATCCATCATATAGCCAAAGATTTTATCTCTCATGTGGCTTTGTAGAAAACATCATCAATATTACAAGATTAGTCAGTCTATGCATATTGTAGGTTATACATTTGAAAGATAATTCTCTATTCTGCTTTCTAGTCAATCTAGACATAAGATGCTCTCCAAATAGTCGTTTTATAATTGACATTATGGTTTCATCCTTCCTTCTTGTTTCGCTGATTGTACAGCAATTTGGAATATTCGTGACTCATCTGCTTTCTGTATTTACCATGTGTTCTTCATATCGGTACATGTTCATATCAAGCTGGGATTAGACTGAATGCGTACAAGGTTTCTCTCACCAACTGATGATTATGACCACTATGATAACCCTTATCATCTGTTGTATCCACAGATAATGGAGGGAAGGATATTTGCGATCTTCTTTACAATTGGTTTAAAATCTATTATTATGTCTTGTAGGAGCTTGTCTTATCCTAATGTTACAGATAATTTGTTGTAATACATCAGCTCCAATAGATAATTTCGCATATTTTCTTCTCTATTCTGTTCTTTCGGTATAATATTGTGAATCATGAGTTATCTTAAATCCTGTTGAATCTATTCCAACAAATATATGCATGGTACCACTGATTACAATGAATGATGACTTATCTTCTCAAGCAATGAATTACAAATTCTGTCCGTAAATTTTTGCATTGTTGTAAAATGAGGAATCCTTGCATGTTTCAAAACACTGAAGAGTGTGTGCAAGTCTGACGTATCTTTATTCTTTCAATAGACCCTTGGCATTATACTATTACAAAGCTTTGACTAGATGATAGGATTTCTACACAGCCGCTTAGTTTCTTAGTAATGTCTGTACAACATTAACATGATAAATCGATATACCAACTGCTCAGGAATGGACGAACACAAGAATCCAAGGAATGAACATCAAAGAGTTACTGAGAATAGGGATAGTATCAAACACCTTGAAGTTTTTTTCAAAAGTCTTTGGATACATGATGATAAATGCAGGGGATTTACAAATAAAGAATGTAATAATATAACGCGTTAGTCAATTAATGCGTGGTAATGATTACAATCTATTTTCCCTGTTCTCGCTTATTCTGAAAGAGAATTTTTATTTGATATTAAAATAAATCGATCAATTTTAACAGATACTTGAGTTTTGTCAATTTGTGCCTGATTTTTATGTCAAATTTGTTATCACATATTCTTATAGAGTATATACTTGTATGTCTAGAGACGTCCT